>CALIRC010000122.1 GCA_938044295.1 Minisyncoccota bacterium | reverse complement strand
TTCCAGTAATCCATGCAGAAATCAGCATGACAGAAAAACAAAAATACACCTTCCGTTCCTTACTGCAAGAAATGCCCCATCGAGGGTGTTTTTTGTTTGCTGTATTTTGTCTTTGCTAAATATTCCTCTCATGTCTTTCTTATCTGTAAGAATATACTGTAGTATGCCCTATTTGGCGTGAGGGAGAATGTTGCTAGACAAATTTCACTTTTTCCTATACAATAGTTCTTACATTGTCCAATAAATTGGGCCGGTAGCTCATCTGGTAGAGCGCCTCCCTTGCACGGAGGAGGTAGCGGGTTCAAGTCCTGTCCGGTCCACCCATATGATGTAAAAAAGCGTGTGTATTTACATAGCGTCTCACGTTTTGGTTTTATATGGGCGTGTAGCTCAGTTGGTTAGAGCGCGTCACTGATAATGACGAGGTCCCAAGTTCAAATCTTGGCATGCCCACACACAAAAAACACCTCTTTAGGGTGTTTTTTTGAATATAAAAATTTGAAGTATTTAGATTGTTTAGGACTTACGTACTTGCTGTACTTTGTCTTAAGAGTCTCCATTTTTCACTCACCATATTTTGAATGAAATTCATGAAAAGCCTTGATTTACCTAAAATTATACGCATGTGCGTAAGTCCTATTGTTAAGAAGTCGTACTACGTTCATTGGTCTCATATTTGCATTACTTGATGTTTGGGAAACTAAGAGATTTGCGCATCCCGATAATGTGACAAGCTGTGAGATAAATATGATCATTTCATTTTGTACTAGTCCTCATTTCTTAGCATCACATCGTCTTTACTTCATTACTTACAGTCTTTACTGCACTGAGAATGACTTAGCCTTCCACGAAGCATCTTGTCTACAGAGTACTTCTTTTGGATTGATGTTTGAGGCTAAGAGCGCTTCTGAGATGACCTCTAAACGCATACCCTGAGAACCTTTTATGAGAATATAGTCATCTGGCTTTAACGTATTGAGTAGAATCTCTATCGCTTCTTGTGGTTTGTCTACGAGGAAAAGATTTTCTCCGAGTGTATAGTTTTCTTTGCTTAGTACTTCTTCGATGTATGCCATTCGACTACCCACTGTGACTACAAAGTCAATTTTTTCTTTTTGAACACATTTTCCAACTTCTTTGTGATAGTCTTTCTCTTTATCTCCTAATTCAAGCATATCCCCTAGTACAGCAACCGTTCGATTCTTTTTCCCAGTTGCAAGTGTTTTGATGGCTGCGTTTACCGATGCTGGTGATGATGCATTGTATGAATCATCGAGCAGTACCGTCTTATTTTTGCCCGGAAGAAGTCGCATCCGCCCTGGCGGCAGTGTAAATGTAAGCAATGACTGTGCGATGTCAACCAGATTTATTTTAAAGATCTGAGCGACTGAGATTGCCCCAAGAATAGCATAGAGACTATGTTTTCCTACAAGATTTGGTACACGCACTGGCACACTCCTGCCTTCTGCTTCAACTTTAAATGTTATACCTGATCCCTCACTAGTGGTATTTTCTGTTACATGCAGTGCATGCACATCAAGATCTTCATGGAATCCATATGTAAATATTGGCGCTTTTGTGCGATTCTTCATTTTTCGTACAACCTTATCGTCACCATTGAGAATTGCTGCACTTCGCTGTTTTGTGCCTTTTCTCATTGCATCGATAATTTTTCCTTTTTCATGGGCGATTGCCGCAGCATCTGGAAAGAACATTTCATGTGAATGTGCGACTGCTGTTACAAGAGCTATATCTGGTTTTGCAATCTCTACAAGTTTATCCATATCCCCTGGGTGATCGATTCCAAATTCCAATACGAGCACTTCTGGATAATCTGAATTACGCATCTGACTGATCCATTTCATACATACTCTCGCCCATCCAGCGGGAGAAGTACCTCCCGTTTCAGCCCCAATAATCGTTAATGGTAAGCCAATTTCATTGTTGTAATTTTTTTGTGTTTTTACCGTGTTATAGTGGTCTTTTAGTATGTGGTAAATTGCATCTTTAGTTGAAGTTTTACCTATAGAACCAGTAATTCCAATGATACAAGGATTGTGTTTTTTTAATAGACTTTTTGCCATGAAACACAGTACTTTTTCAAGAATCTTTTGTTTTGTATTTTTGGGTTCCATGAAAATTTTTCTTTGACTTACTTAATTTTTCTCGTCTGCGGGATTTTCTTGTAGATCCTCTTTCTTTTTTGTAATTTCTTCTGTAGGTCGCACTTTTTTATACTCGAGGAGAAATTTCATGATTCGACCAAATGTTGGAGAAGCGCTTGTTGCCGCCCACTCCACATTAACTGGATTTTCATATTTTACAAGTATCACGTATTGTGGCTTTTGTGAATTTTCACTTTGCTTGTCTGGTATCGGTGCATAACCCACAAATGTCGTATTTTTTTGATCTTCCTCATACCCTAATGACTCTGATTTGGCGACTTGAGCAGTTCCAGTTTTTCCTCCAACTCGGTAACCTGGTACGGATGCCAAGCTTGCATGTCCTCCCGCAACCACCTCGTAGAGCATCTGTGTTATTTGTCTACTGGCTTCTTGGGATACAACCCTACGTACTTCTTGTGCTTTTTCTAATTTCTGTGTGCCATCAGCAAATATTCGCTTTTCCAGAATTCTTGGTTGCATCATGATGCCATCATTTGCAAGTGCGCCATAAGCTTGAACAAGTTGTATTGGTGTTACGGAAATGCCTTGACCATAGGATGCCGTGAAGTAATCAACAAATTTTTTAACGTTGCTAATATTTTTAATGCTTCCCGGGCTTTCAGTCGGTAACTCAATACCTGTAATTGACCCAAATCCAAACTGCTCTGTATACTCTTTAAACCTTTTATTGCCAACTAACTGTAGGACATGTACTACACCTGTATTGATGGATTCTTCCAATACCTTTGTCATTGTTTGAAGACCGTAGACTTTATCCTCAGCATTGCGTAACTTGTATTCTGCTGCTTCGACGAAACCTTTATCTACATACGTACTTTCAGGAGTAATCACTCCCTGATCAAGACCCATTGCCAGTGTAAATGTTTTAAAGACAGATCCAGATTCGTATGGATCACTAATAGCGCTATTTCTGTAGATTGCTAAATCATCAACTTTACCATACTCGTTTAGTGAGAATGTTGGTGTTTGTGCCATTGCGAGGATTTTCCCGGTTGACACCTCCATAATGATTGCAAGGCCTTTATCTGCGCCATAGGTTTCTGCATCTTCTTGAAGAATTTTTTCTGTTTCTTGCTGCAGTGTTCGATCAATTGTTAGCTCTAAGGATACACCATCCTTTTGTGGCGTTTGATTCCGATCAGATACTGTATTCCACCCTCCATGTGCATCCCGTAAGCCTTCTATGATACCTTCTGTTCCCAAGAGCTCATCTTCAAATTGTTTTTCAACTCCATAACGTCCGTTAAATGTTGCGCCATCTGAACCTACAAATCCCAGGACATGCGCACCGAGCGATCCGCCTGGATAGTACCGCCATTGCTCTTGCTCAAAGTGCAGCCCTTTTATTTCAAGTGTACTTAGATGTTCTTTTTCTTGCGTTGTTATCTTACGTTTTATCACTTCATAAGGATCGCCGATGCGAGCAAGTTTTTTTCGTACAATTTCCTTCTCAATGGAAAGCTCATGAGCAATACGCTGTGCTACAGCATCTTTCTCCTGCTCTGGGACATCTGGCTCAGCAATATATGCGAGAAAATATTTTCTATTTATTGCTGCTAGGAATTTTTCATCAGTGCCTTGTGCGAAACTGATCATTCCTCTATGTGCTGCTATTTTCTTTTCTTGCATCTGCTGCATGTGTGCTCGCTCTTCATATATATCATGCTTTCTTACTTGCAAGAAAAATGTACGACTAAGCGTTGCAACGACTAAGAGCAGAAGGATTACAAATAGAATCTTTAGTCGTATTTGACTTGTTCCTTGCAGATTCTGTTTTTTTTTAGGATTCTTTACTTTTGTCATATTGCATGTGTCCTTAAACACTACCGAGTTGCCACAGTCCTATCATCGTATGCACTAATATACTCTGCAACTTCTATAGCCTTCATACCATGCTGTGCAATTACATCTGTTTTTTGTAATTCATGTCGTAATTGCGCTTCTATAATTTGCAATTCCGTTCGTTCACTCTTTAGGATTGCAATTTCTTTTTCGATTTCATTTACTTGCGCTCCCCTTACAGCACTCGCATTTACAGTCGCAAGATAGAGACCAGCAATGCTTAAGAAGCATACACCAAGCATGACAGGAACATATCCAAATCCACGTCCAAACTTTTGTGTACTACACTCTTTTTTTCTTTTGTTTTTTTGCAGTCGTTTTGTAAGATGATTTCTTTTTGTACGACTACATCCAGTGTAATATGGCATGCATTTAGCTCGCCCCCCTATACACGAATGTTATTTTTTTATTTTTAGAACTTCTTTACTTTGTACAATTTCTTCTACTCATACAGAGTAAGGAAGCTCTTTTTTTGTTTTTTGATGCTAAATCTTCTCTATAGCGCGCAGCTTAGCACTCCTTGCGCGCGGATTTTTCTGTATTTCTTCTCCTGTTGGTTGTAGTGGTTTCTTTGTTAGATCTCTGACAGAAGGTTTGTGCTTGCATACGCACAGTGGGATTTCTGGTGTACATAGACATTCTTTAGCATTTGTACGGAATGTATTTTTTACTATTCTATCTTCCCCAGAATGAAACGTTACTATACTCATGCGACCCGTGGGCACAAGCAGTTTAATGCCACTTGTGAGAAAAGTCTCAAGATTTGTATACTCATTGTTGATTGCTATGCGCAAAGCTTGAAAGGTTTTTGTTGCAGGATGAATCTTTGCACCCCTGTAAAATCTCCCAACTGCTTTTTCGATAGTATTTGCAAGTTCTATAGTTGAAAGAAATGGCCTTCCTTCTATTAAAGCTCGTGCAATTTTATTTGCATGTCTCTCATCACCGTATTCATAGATGATTTTAGAAAGATTTTGCGCATTTGTACGTGCGATCAATGCGTCAAGCGTTTCACCATTTGACTGATCTAACCGCATATCCAGAGGGTCTTCTTGCAAGAAACTAAAGCCTCTATTCACTGTCTCTAATTGATCTGATGATAAACCAAGGTCAGCAACAATTGCATTTACTTGCGTTATACCAATTTGACTCAAAATGTCATTTATTTGAGAGAAGTTTGAATGAACAATTGTTATTTCTTTCGCAATCTTTGCGTGTTGTTTTTCAAATCTTTCGATGGCGTTTTTGTCTGCGTCAAGTGCAATCAATGTGCCTGATGGGCCAATCATATGGCTGATCTTTCTTGTGTAACTGCCACCACCAAGCGTTGCATCGACGACAACCATCCCAGTCTTAAGCCTTAAGCAATCTAAAGCTTCATCGATCATTACTGGTATATGTCGTGTTTTTTCCATAATTGATTGAGATTGTTTTTTTTGTTTTTCTCAACCACGCATTCTACACACATCTACATCTACTTAATATACGCCGAGCTTTCCTAATTCTTCGGCAATCTTGTCCGTGTTTTTCTCAGCATCTTTCTTGTAACGATCCCATTTTTTGTCGTCCCATATCTCTAGACGATTATAAAGGCCAGCTACTACGACGTTTTTATCGAGTCCTGCATACTCTTTAAGATAGTCAGGAACAAGTACACGACCTTGTGAGTCCATCATCGTATCTGTAGCACCCGCAAGCATCAATCGCACGAAAGATCGTGTGTGTGATTCACCTATGGGCATCGTGCCAAGCTTTTCGGCAAGCTCTCTCCATGTCTTCATCGGATAAACAAACAAGCATTTATCCAAACCACGTGTTACAACAACTGTTTTACCAAGATCCTTACGGAACTTGGATGGCAGTGCTAAACGCTTTTTTGGATCGACACTGTGATTGTATTCACCGATAAACATGTATGTCGCCTCAGCTAATTGAAAATGAATCATCAAGCATCGGAGTATTTAATGTGATCCATCTCAAGAATTCCCCCATCCTTGAAATTCCCCACTTTTCTCCACTTCATGGTTCTACATGACATTTTACCCCACTTTTAATTTTTACTCAACACACGTAGTATCTTGGTTATCCACAGACTAATTCGTTAAATCTGCATTTACCCACCTAAAGAACGTCGCGCTGTGCGATGTACTTTTACTAGTAATTTGATAGCATTTCACTATTACCTTTTTTTGATATAAAATTTTTTTCATCTTAAAATTTGTTACTATCTATCTAATCTTTAAAAGTGCACCGCTTTATCTCAAAAAAACCGATGCGTATAATTATGAAGCAGATCATGATCTTATGACTAAAAATATCTTATTCGTACTTACGCACTTGGCGCACTCTATCTTTAAAATCTACATTTTTTCATTTGACATAGATAGAGACTCGTAGAAAGACTCGATTTTGCCTAAAATTATACTCACGTGCGTAAGTCCTATTGTGTATTTCCTTTTATAGTTTTACAGTTTTCGCACTTACATCTAAATGAATTTACATTTATTCGTGTTATTGTCAAGTGGACGATGTACTGAAAATACAGCATAATGGTAGTATTATTTGTGTATACCCCTTATGACAGATTCCGTGAAATCCTTACCTCTTACCCTGATGCCTGATGCGATCCTTCAGATGCAGACGCAGATCGTAGATGATGTTACTTCGGTCGAAACACAGTCTCTGATTGATCAAATGTTTGTCACTATGAAAGTTGAGCATGGCGTTGGTCTAGCAGCAACACAGATTGGTCTTTCACTGCGTCTTGCGGTCATCGATGCTGATGGTCAAAAGTTTACCCTCATTAACCCTGTTATTATTAAAAAGTCTGACGAGCGCATCACCTTTCCTGAAGGATGCCTTTCTATACCTGGCAAAGAGTTTGAAATTATCCGTCATGAAAAAATTGTCGTACGATATTTGGATCGCACTGGAAAAACGTGTAAAATAAAATTAAAAGGATTTCTCGCAGTTGTCTTCCAACATGAAATTGACCACTTGGATGGCATTGTGATCGCACACCGCTATAAAGAGCAAGCGGACCTTCGACGTGATTTGAATTTATAACTAAAATTGTATGAGTAATTTTGATCTTCGCAGTGATGACAGAGAAGCAGAGGACGCCTCCGGTGCAAAAAAAATTGTTTTTATGGGAACAGGGCCTTTTGCTCTTCCCATGTTAGAAATATTGATTGCGAGTAGTCAAGTGGTTGATGTTGTTGCTGTAGTAACGAAACCAGATGCAAAAATTGGTCGTGGCAATAAAAGTGACCGCGCACTTCATGAAAACCCAATTAAAGAAACTGCCCTCAACCAAGGTATTCATGTTGGACAACCTCATAAGATTGATGCTTCTGTCATTGCAGAATTGCAAGCACTTACACCAGATCTAATCATTGTTGCATCCTATGGCAAAATTTTGCCAAAAGAACTTCTTGCAATCGCACCATATGGAGCAATTAATGCACACGCATCACTCTTGCCACAGTACCGCGGTGCTTCGCCTATACAAAATGCTCTTCTCAATGGTGATACGCAGACAGGCGTGACACTTATTCAGATGGATGAAGGACTTGATACTGGTCCAATGATTGCACGAGAACCGATTCCTATTGGGCCAGATGATACAGCTCCTCAGGTGGAAGCCCTTCTTGCAACACTTAGTGCAAATCTCATGACACAAGCCTTCCCTCTGATTTTTTCAGGCTCCATGACAACAACCCAACAGGATCATAAAGCTGCAACACTCTGTCAACTTATTGACCGAGAGGATGGTCATATTGCATGGACTGATAGTGCGCAATCAATCTATAATCGTTATCGAGCGCTCACCCCATGGCCTGGTATTTTTTCGTATTGGAAAAAATCAGCCACAGAAACTATTCGCATAAAGTTTATAACGCTTGAGCGTATTGCATCAGCAACTGCAGGTAATTATACTACTGGAGAGGTTTTTCTTGAGGAGAAAAAATTGTGTGTAAAGACAAGCGATGGCGCTGTTGCTATCATAGAACTTCAACGAGAGGGTAAATCTCTACAGGATGCATCGACATTTATTAATGGAAATACCGATTTTGTCGGCGCAAAGCTTATTTGATGCAATTTTTTCATAATTAACCCACATATTATCATACTTAGGATAAACACATGTCTCAACAGAAACCTTTTCATAAAATTGCCTTACTTTTTTTTCTGGCATTTGTGGCGATCCTTGCTATCACAATTGCAAAATATGTAAATGGCAATAGATCTCAAGAAGCTGCTATAACAAAAGCACTAGAAGAAATAGACAAACCAAAAGAAAACGTTGAGCAAGTTGCCAATCCCGACCTCCCTACAATTTCTGTCGAAGAAGCTCGCAAAAAGATTTATACACTTTTTATTGATTTACGTTTGCGTAGTATCTATGACCAAGACCATATCCGCAAAAGTGTGCACATCGAAAGCTTTCGGGCAGAGGAATTTCCTACCGTCAAGACACTTATACTTGTACAAGATGGGACTGAGAATACTGCAAATCAAGATAAACTCATTGCACTTGTCAAAAGCATGCCAGATCAATATGAAACGTTTGTTCTTGAAGGTGGTTTCGCGGCATGGAAAAAAACTGGTATCCCAACAGTTACAAAGGCTGATCCCACAAATGAGGTTGACTTGCTAAAGATTAAGCCTGCAGAGCCTCGTGATATCGATGCTGTACGTGCTGATGCTTCTACGCTGATTATTGATACTCGTTCCTCTAGTGCGTATAAAAAAAGTCATGTACCAGGTGCTATAAATATTCCTTATGGTCGGATTGAACACGAACAGCGTAAAATTTCACCTGTCAAAAATTTATATGTCTATGGCGCAGATGATCTCACTAGCTTTGAGGCAGGTGTTTTACTGTATGACCTCAATTATTCAAATACTTATACAATGGTGGGTGGTTTTGCAGCATGGCAAGAGTATGGTTATCCCACAGAAACAGATTCGTAGAATCTATTTTTTTCTGTATATGTAATAAATTCGATTAGTGCAGATTCATTGTAAAAGATGTGACCTCTCATCAACCATCCCGATGCAAGCATGCGTGGTATGCTAGCGAACGCACTTCTTTTGTGTCATACCTTTAGTAGCAGGCTGCGGGGGTATTTGAATCCTTATGTTGTCTCACCTCGGAAATATGTGTGACTGCGTCACAGATATTCCTCTCGGTTCGCTGTATCATAAAAAAACCACCAGCAATAGCTGGTGGTTTTTATTAGATGATTGCAAGGAGATCTTCGTTTGCAACGACGATGTATTTCACACCATCGTGTTCTACTTCTTCGCCGCCGTATTGCTTATAGAGAACGTTTTGCCCTATTTCTACTGCAATTGCGTCGTCTGTACCGACAGCAATTACCTCGCCTGTTTGTGATTTTTGTTCACCAGCGTCAGCACGATAAATGCCTGCTGCAGTTTTTTCTTCGATTATGTTTGGCTTTAAGAGAACACGATCTCCCAGTGGCTTTATACTACCTTTTTTCATATGTGTCTTTTAAAATTACAAGACCTATTATACTATCCTACAATATTCTGTCAATTTGACTACTCTTCATTTTCTGGTGTAACTTCAGGATTCTGTTCATCCTCTCCTTCTTCGGATACTATCTCTTGTTGATTTTCTTCCGCATATTCTTCTTGGACTGCCTCCTTATTTTCACCATTTAAAATTCGTGTTGCTGCATCTAGCTGTGGATCTCTATCAGCATCGAAATCTTCATTTGTGTATGTTATTTGTACTTCTGGCTTAATCCCCACTCCGTCAATTTGCTCACCTGTTGGTGATAACCATTTGGCTACTGTAATCTTTGCTGCAGTTGCATGTTTTAGAGGAACTAGTTCTTGCACCGATCCCTTGCCGAAGCTCTTCTCACCGACTAAGGTTACGCGCTCCCCGAGGTGTTCGTTTAGTGCTGCTGCGAAAATCTCGGACGCACTTGCACTACCCTGATTGATAAGTATAGCAATTGATACGGATTCATCGAATAATGGCTTTCCTTTTGTGCGACTTGGGTTTTGTACATCTCCTGATGCTTGCTCAATTACTGCTATAGAGTTTGGTTCCGTGAAGTAGCCTATCATCGTGATCGCGCCATCAAGTACGCCACCAGGATTGTTACGTAGATCAATGACAATTTTTTTTATCTCTTTTCGTCTTATATCTAAGAGTGTTTTTTTGAATTCTCTTGTTGTATCTAGTCCAAATTGTGTCACTTGTATAACGGCAATTCCATCTTCGCGAAACTCTGTTGTGACGCTATCGATTACGATTGTATCTCGTACAACAGCAATGTCTTTCGTGTCGTTTTCGCCTTCACGAAAAATTGTTAGAACAACTTCTGTTCCTTTGTCGCCACGAATTTTTTTTACTGCATCTTCAATTGTCATCTCTGCGCTCACCTCTCCATCGATCTGGATAATACTATCTCCTGCACGTAAACCTGCTTTTTCTGCTGGCGATCCGGCAAGTGGTGCGATGATTGTAAGAAAAGTATTGCGGATGCCAATTTCAGCACCTATGCCCTCAAAACTTCCTTCAAGCTCTTCGTTGAATGCCTGATTTATCTCAGGATCGAAAAAATTTGTATAAGGATCTCCGGTTGCACGAAACATACCATCTATCGCTCCATAGAGTAATTCTTGTGGCACCAAACTATCTTCATCTACATATTTTTTTCCGAGAGTATCCCATGCAGCCCAGAATAAATCAAAGTCTACTCGTCCACCACTATCTTTACTCCTTACCTCTGTCTTTGAGAGTCCCTTAGAGAGCTGGGGAGATGTGGAACCACTGTTGCGACCATATAAAAAGCCTAAAAAAAATACGATCAGCACTATAGGGATCAGAAGAGACCATCCTAGTTGCATTACCCTTTTTTTCTTTTTTTGATTCGTTTGTTGCTGTGTTGTATTATTTGGTTCTGTGTGAGGAATTTCCATTATTTCATGTTTAGCGTGATATAAAAATGTTCCGATCTCAATATTTAAGGGGTGATCTGTGGCGTTGTGCGAAATGCATACTTTGTGAAATATTTGTATGCACTGACGATATGTACTCGTGTCAATCTATTGAATAGAATGTTTTGGAGGAATGTTCCCCTTGCACTACCTTTTCCATAAAAATGAAAAAGTGTGATTTGCGGATGATAGTATACTTTAAATCCTTTTTCCCAAAATCGCCTACACCAATCCACATCTTCCATGTACATAAAATATCTTGTATCCATTCCACCTACCATCTCTATCATTTCTCTACGTGCAAACATTGCACTACCCATAATCCACGCCACTGGGTATGGATTTTTATCTCTCACTTCACGCATTTCAAAATGTGCTAGATGTTTCTTTGCAAATGGAAGGTGTCGGAGAAATGTTCTACGGTATAGAATTGTTTGTGGTTTATAAAAAGCAAATCTTGTGTTTTCAATTTTTCCATTGAAGTTTTTTTGCATGGGACCGCAAATGCCAACATCTTTTCGCTCATTCATAAATTTTGTTAAATCTCCTAATGTTTTTTCCTCTAGGATTGTATCAGGATTCATCACAAATATATACTTTCCTTTTGCATGTTTCAGGCACGCATTGACAAGAGCTCCAAAGCCAATATTTTTTTCTTGTGGTAAAAAATGAAAATGAGGAAACTCTTCGCGCATCATCATGTGTGTTTCTTGCTGGGTTTCGCCATCTGCCACGATAACATCATGTACACCGAGATCAGCATACTTTTGAATTGAGTTTAGACACAAACGAAGCATTTGAGGATTTCTATACCCCTGAACAGTTATGGTGACTGTTGGATTGTGTGTTTTACCATCCATTGCTTGCTTTATTGATTTGTAGTTGCATCCTCGCTTCCCATTCTCGCAAAAAATTCATGAATTCTAGTAAAATCATCTCCAACTGGTCGTAAAATATACCCAAATTCTCCTCCAAATTCATCATTTGCATCATTTGGAGCATACAGCAAACCTCCAGCTGAATCATCTAATACTCCCCGTACAATTTCTGTATCATTACTTTCTTTGTAGAGATCAAAGAATTTTTGTAGCTCCCATATTTCCATGTCATAGTTTACATTTTCGCCGACAATCTTCAAAATTTGCTCAAATTTTGTAAAGTCTGTAATGACGTTCATTGTGCTGACTTTATCTCGTAAACTAGCCATAACCTCCTGTTGACGTCGTGCACGATCAAAGTCGCTACTGGTCACACGTGAGCGAACATAGCATAACGCCTCTTCGCCTGTGAGCATGTTCTTTCCTGCAGGCACCTCAAAAACTCCGCCACACTCTGGTGAGGAATTGAAGCATAGTGGATATTCAGCTGTAATTTTACCATTTTTTCCATATTTTTTTTGCGTCTCACCTGTTGGCACCTTAAAAACTCCTCCCTTGTCTCCGTCGCATACATGTACCTCATTGAACTGTAGTGGCTCTATAAATTTCTTGTCAAGTGATACCTCAACACCACCTAATGCATCTACAGTTTGACTAAATCCTTCAAAGTTTACAGAGACACCATAATGCACTGGTTGACCCACCACTTTGGCAAGTACGTCTTTCATTGCATCGATACCACCACCTAGCTGTTTTTTCTCTCCTTTGAACAGGACTGCATTAATTTTACTCAATGATCCATCTGGTCCTTCCACAAGAAGATCCCGTGGGATCGACAACATTGAGATTTTGTAAGGATTATTTATGTTAGCATCTGTATTTTTGATAAGACTTACAACCATAATCGTGTCAGCAAGTAGTCCTCCACCTTCCGCACCTATACCTCGCATTCCCATAACAGCGACATTGATTCTACCACTGTTTTCCCCTCTGAGATCTGTATCTGATCCTGGTATTTTTTTTGTAAGACTTCCCAGAATCGATTTTTCTGGCGCAATCATGTTTTTTATGGCATTTACCTTCCACAGAGCAATACTTAAAAGAACAAGGATTATTCCTAAGATAATCCATGTAATTTTTTTTCGTCGTGACCATTTCTGAACTTTTTTCTTGACCATATCAATTTTTTCCACAATGTGCTTACTCATATTTTTCTTCTGCTATAAGTACTTTTAATTGCTGTGCTGACTTTTTCCAAGAAAAAGCCTGTTGTCGATCCTTGCCTGCCTTAACAAGTTCCTGTGCGATTTTATTATCAGTACATACAGTATAGAGGGCTGCCACACATTGGTCAATCTTGCAGGGATGGAAAAATTTTGCAGCATTTTTAGCTACTTCTCTGTATGCTGGTATGTCACTGCATACTACTGGTGTTTCTGTATTAAACGCTTCTACGATTGGGATTCCAAACCCTTCATAAAGGGATGGGGACACGAAGCATTGTGCATTTTTGTAAATTTCTGGGAGATCAGTACTGTTAATATAACCAGTGAAATGGATTCTTTTTGCAAGCTCGGGTTGACAGTCAAGTATCTTATCAATGACAGCATCAAAGTGATATGAACGCTCTCCACTGAGAACTAAATCAATGTCTGGTACTTTTTTTGCGAACTCTAAAAAAGCAGAGATGAGGAATGGAATGTTTTTGCGTGGTTGCATTGTACCGAGGGAAAAAATGTACTTCACTGGTAATTTATATTTTTTTCCTATCTCATCCCACGTGACTGCTGCAGACTTATTCATGGAGGATGCATTGTAAATCACGGTTATTTTCCTCGATATATTTTTGTAGTATCTTACCAACTCATCCCTCGTAAATTCGCTTACCGCTATTATTCCATCAGCCCTTCTTAAGCTTTTCTCCATCACTAGATCGAGAATCAAAAGATCCTTTTTTCGTATAAGAGGTCTGATGGATTTTACGGCGAATGATACGTCATGTATGTGCGTCAATACTTTTGTTGTTTTTTTTATAAAAAATGGAACGATGTACTCTGTATGGAAGAGATCAATTTTTTCTCTTTGTATGAAGGTGGCCACAGCAATAAAAAGCCACCATACTCTTAGAGGTGCAAAAAGTGATACTATCTGTGCATTAGATCGCTTTTGCAGATTTAGTGTATTTGTGATGTAATTTATCACTTCTCTCTCTTTGGTATTTGTAAGCAGAAAATATGTATTTTCGGGATCATTTTCTACTAGAGTTTTGACTAGCTCTACTATAACAGTCTCACTACCTGTTCTTTTTCTGCCTATATTTCTAATGTCAATTGCAATTTTCATGTCTCATTTTTAACATCGCTTACCTTTTTCTCATCTTCATTACGTATACGATAAAAAATTTTATCTGTCAATCGTATATCAACTTCGGTCAGTTGGCTTCTGAATGCACTACCACCTTTTGCTGTGAGAAATGCGTTGAGAATTTCAAGGATGACACGTGGCTCCTGCTCAGCATCAAACAAGAGCTCCCAGCCCTCATCAGTTTTTAGACGTATGTGTGCACTGCCGACTGCTGTTTTTTGAATTTCACTACTCACTTTGATGCCGATCGTAAATGGAAGCTCTTTGAGTATAAAAAGGATATTATCATACTGTTTTTTGGAAATTACTTTTTTCCCAGCTTCCTTTGCAGACAAGCTCTCATTTATATTGATTTGCACATAGGGATTACTTTTCAAAAGCGCACTTGAAAAATCAGCTTTTTTCTGTGTAACTCCTTTTGTATTTAATATCATGCAGCTTTCTTGAATACTACTACTATTGGCATCACATGCAATGATCATTGTGCCTCGTTCTATAATATTAACGAGAAGTGTGTCAGGAATTTTTTTTTCTATAGTTACACTCTCTATCTCTGGAAAAACAGATTCTACATGTTTCTGGATTTTTCCTTGTGATGTCAGTAATAGATTTGGTCTCTGCGCACCTAACAATCCCTCTTCTGGTAACAATTGCCAGATTTCTTCTTTTACCTCTTGTGCGTCAATCCGTTTTAACTCATTAATAGTGATTTTTTTTAGTTTTAGTGAGGGTGAGAAAAATATTGTGTAAAGAGCAATAACAATAAAACCTATGAGCGCAACATAGTAGAATAACCGCACGAAAGGAAAATGCCTCTTCTTAACCTCTTTAATTCTTCCTTGTTTTTTTCTGTGTGTTTTTTTGACACGACGTACCATTTTTTTAATTTTTCTGTATTACACTTAATCAGTAAAATCTACTCCAGATCTACGTACTTAGAACTACATATTAATCAATAGGTTCTCTAAGATCATTTTTTTATTAGTTTGTGTCGTGCATAAAAGATTCTTTGCATGTTCGATTCGCTGTGCTATATGGAGGATATGGTACTTTTTACTTTCGTGTGCAATCGTATGAATCCTTTGCGTCCATAGCTGGAGCATGCGAATTGTTTGTTCGCTGTTTTGAGATTTCTCATCAGCTAGTTGCATTCTCTGGGCTAGCGTCATTTTTTTTATATCACCTAGTAGTTCTTGCGCTGTCACCACTTCTTCGTGAAATGCTTCATCAGATTTCATCTGCAACAAATATCCTGGTTTCCCAGCTGATTTTTCTGCTAAATCTAGATGCTCAGGAAAAGTTTTTTTCATGTCATTTAGATGCACAAGACCAAATGTTACGATTGAAGCTCGTGATCGTATAGTTAGTAAAAGACGCTCTACATCTTGTGTGATACAGATAATAAAAGTCTTTTCAGGCGGTTCTTCAATGATTTTTAGTAATGCATTTTGCGCTGCTATAGTCATTTCCTGCGCTTCATCTATAATCAATACGCGTGCTGCTGTCACATGTGTTTTATGTAGTGCACTTCGCAATCTGCGTACACTTTCTACAGTGATTGCTTGTGTGCGTGTGATTCCTTTGCTTTTTTTTATCTGTGGTCTCAGCTGTAGGATATCACCGTAGTGAGAAAGGTTTTTCGGTATCTCCCATTTTATTTCTTTATCACCTTGTGTTAGAGCGACTGCAAATGCCTGCGCTATACATTTTTTTCCAATACTAGAAGGTCCTGCAAGAATAAACATATGGCCACCATATGTACTTTTTCGTATGCGGTCAAAATATGCTCTTTGTCTTTTGTGTCCAATGATCTTCATGTAATTTAACTAGTGAGCAATAGCCTTTTTAATGTGTTTTTTGAGTGCTGCGTGAAATTGTTCTTGACTATAAAAAGCTCCTCGCTCTTTCAATATTTTGCTCTCAAATGTTTCTTCTATTTCCAAAAAGCGACGTACGCCATCAGCCATCACCTCTACGGTAGGTTGTGCAAAGTGCACTCCGTGTTTTCCTTCAATGATGATCTCGGGTAGTGCTCCACGACCAAGTCCGATCACTGGTATTCCAGCGAGCAACGCCTCTACAATCACAATTCCAAAATCTTCTTCTGCTGGGAAAAGTAGTGCACGAGCATTTTGTAGGATTTGCCATTTCTCTTGCTCAGAGACATAACCCTTAAATGTGACCGTTTTGCCTGCCCGTTCTTTTAGCGTGTCAACATCTGGACCTTCCCCGACTACAGTTAGTGGAAGCTCTAGTTTATTACATACATCCACAGCGACTGAGATGTTTTTGTAATCGACGATTCTTGATAGTAAGATAAATGACTTAGCATTATTTTTTGTGCGTGCTTTTTGTGCTTTTAACGCCTCAGGTGGTTTTACTGGCGGATAGATCACACTAGCATTTAATCTATAGTATTTTTTAATACGGTCTGCTGTGTAGCTTGAGTTTGCAATGAGAACATCTGGTCTCTGCGCTGCTTGGTAGTCCCAAACGCGGAGATAACTTAGTAACTGTCGCGCAAAAAAACGTTTTTTCTTCACTGCTTGTTTCATGTATTTTTCGTTCTCATCCCATACATAGCGCATAGGTGAATGAATGTAGGCAATATGAATGGTGTTGAGACGTGTTACCAAACCTTTGCTCCATGCTCCTGAACTAGAAATTACAAGATCATATTCGCGCAAATCTAATGATTCAATTGCCGTAGCAAAAAACGGTAATAGTCGACGATGTTTTCGAATTGCGAATTTCGGCCATTTTTGCAAAAAACTTGTTCGAATCTTTTTTTTACTCCAATATTCACCCATTTTTTGCTCGTCATATAGCAATGTATAGATTGGTGCTTGTGGATAGAGCTCAGTGATGGACTGCAAAACACGCTCTGCACCTCCTGGGTAAAGCAAAAAATCATGTACGATTGCTACTTTTTTCTTTGCATGTTCTTTGTTCATCTGCACTATATTATACACTATGGTTTTTGACTATCACTCTTTCTTCCAACTACTTTTTTGCAGTGTCTCCACCTGCAAGAATAACTTTTGCGGTGAGTCGCGCACATTTTTGCCAACTAAACCTTTCTACATTTTTTCTTCCAGCAACTACGATTTCTTCAAGAATTTTTTTATCTGTCAGTGTGCTGTAGATATACTCTGCAATTTGTGTAGTGTTTTTTGGATCTACAAGTAATGCGCTTTTGCGCGCAATCTCCCCTAGTGCAGATGTTTGTGATGTTACTACTGGTACATCAAGTTGCTGCGCTTCTAGTACTGGTAAACCAAATCCTTCATAAAATGTTGGAAAAACAAATGTGCTTGCGTACCGCATCAATGCCCACTTCTCTTGCTCTTTTACAAAGCCTGTCATGACGATATCTTCTCGGTTTGGGTGGCTTGCTAACTCCACTTTGATATCTTCCCATCCATGTCCTGCTCTTCCAACAAGTACCATTTTGTGCGGTATATGGAAGTGACTCTTGAGAATTTCGAAGGCCTTTAAAATTCCGATAATATTTTTGCGATGCTCTATGCGCCCGATAAACAATAGATATCTATTCTTTGTCAGTCGGTAATTCTCTAGAGTCTGCAATGCGTTTTTATCTGTGACTGGAATCGACTGATTTACACCTTCATATATTACTCGAATTTTTTCTCGTGGTACGTCATAAAGACGTATTAGGTCTTTTTTGGTGTTATTTGAAACACATATGATAAAACGAGACCATTTGCATGATTTTGTAATGCCAAAACGCATATGTTTGCGTTCTTTTGCTGTAAAACTTTCGGGCACTATTTCATATTCCAATCCATGCACAACGACAGTAGTGTTTTTTGGATGAATGGGTGGAACGATATGTCCAGGCACAAAAAGACGATCATATCGCCTCACAAGCAATTCAAAAGAAAATCGCAAATAGGTCCACAATCGCGGACTACGTATCTCACGAACGCGCCACATTTCAGGTAAAGCGAAATCTACATTTTCACGTGTTCCACCTCGAATGTAGAGTGTTACATGATGCTCTTTGAGTGGCTCTCTCAAATGTTTTATAATTTGATATGAATATTCTTCTATGCCAGTTCGCAAATGTTTGAAAGCTGGTGATGCGTCAATCGCAATTTTCATAGTATAAGGTTATTATTTTTTTGTTGCGAGGATTGTTCGCTTATAGGTTTCGAGATTTTTGAGTACCTCTCCCGTGCCGTTTACCACACATTTCAGCGGATCTTCTGCGCTGTAGCATGGCACACCTATTGTTTGCATTATGAGTTGGTCTAGGTTTTTTAGTAACGCTCCACCACCGGAGAGGATCATGCCTTTGTCCATTATATCTGCTGCTAGCTCTGGTGGTGTTTCTTGAAGTACTTTTTTGATAGCATTAATTACCTCGCGGAGCTCATCTTGCAATGCTTCTGTCACTTCGTTTGCGTGGATGCGTACAGTGCGTGGCATACCACCTATTAAGTCCCTTCCGTGTACTTCATAAGTATCTTTTGTTTTTTGTGTAATAGCACTTCCAATAGCAATTTTAAGCTCCTCTGCAGTACGTTCACCGATTGCCAGGGAATACTTTCGCTTAATATAGTCAGCAATAGCTTGATCAAACTTGTTGCCACCAACTCGCGCGCTATCGGCTGCGACTATACCACCAAGTGAGATGACTGCAATTTCGCTTGTGCCACCACCTATATCAATAATCATATTTCCGTGTGCGCTGTGAATAGGAATACCTGCACCAATTGCTGCCAGAATCGGTTCTTTAACGACATAGACTTCTTTTGCACCCGCCTTTACAGCAGCATCTATTACAGCGCGTCTTTCTGTACTTGTAACACCTGCTGGAATCGAAATCATTACTTCTGGTCGTGAAAATCTCACACGACCACTAACTTTGCCGATAAAATATTTCAGCATTGCCTCTGTAACACGATAATCAGCAATCACGCCATCTTTTAGAGGCTTGTAGGCTTCTATGCCGTCTGGTGTACGTCCTAGCATCGCCTTTGCTTCATCACCTACAGCTAGTACTTTATCTTCATGCACTGATATTGCAACAACAGATGGCTCACTTGTTACGACGCCTTTACCTGGCACAAAAACGAGCGTATTTGCTGTGCCCAAGTCAATGCCTATACGTTGTCTAAAAAATCGCATAATTATATGTTACTTGTTGTGCGTTAGTGTGATGTCAGCACCGATGCTTCTGAGTCTTTCTGGTAAATTTTCATAGCCTCTGTTGATCATGTAAATGTCTTTAAGTACTGATTGCCCTTTTGCTCCCAGCATCGCAACGAGCAGGACTGCCCCTGGTCTGAGTGCAGGTGGACAACTCATGATGCGTTTCGTGAGCTTGGTAGGTCCAGTGATCTGTGCGCGGTGCTGATCAATGAGCTCAACCTTACCACCAAGCTTGTTTAGCTCTACAAAATAGACAGCACGATTTTCATAGGCCCAGTCATGTAATAAAGTCACACCTTTTGCCTGCGTAGCGATCACTGCAAAAAATGGTAAATTGTCCATGTTAATTCCTGGAAAAGGTCTTTCCTCAATTTTATCTGGTAGAGCCTTTAGGGTTGATTTTTTTACTTTGAGATCTACTAGTGTTGTTTTTGTATTGTGCGCTTTGTACATTTTACCTGCTACGAATTCTAGTCCCATCATGGAAAGCTTGGTGAGTTCGAGTTCAATAAAATCATAAGGACATCGCTTGATTGTAATTTCACTTTTTGTCGCAATAGCAACTGCTATAAAAAACATCGCTTCTATTGGATCCTCGGAGATCTGATACGTTATGTTTTTGTTTATTGATCCACTACCGTGCACCCTAAGTGTTGTCGTGCCGATTCCCTCGATTTTTATACCACACTTTACGAGGAAGTGACAGATGTCCTGTACCATATAGTTTGCTGACGCAAATCGAATTTCTGTGACACCGCGTGCTTGTGCTGCTGCGAAAAGTGCATTTTCTGTCACGGTATCACCAGACTCACTCAAGGCGAAACGTTTTACCGACTTTAGAGACTGCCCACTATCACGTGCTACCGACAATACTCTTTTTCTTGATTTTAGTGCAACACCAAAAGCGCCTAATGCATGTGCATGAGGTTCTATGCTTCGAGCGCCAAGTCTACACCCACCTACCTGCGGCAGGGAGAATTCTTTTTCTTGCCCTACGAGCGCACCGGCTAAAAGTATAATGCTACGTGTTTTTTGAGCTGCTTTTATATCGATCTTGTTTAGTGCGTATTTTTTGGGCGGTGTGAGGATAATTGTGCGCCCTTTTCTCTGCACTGACATACCAATACTCAGAAGGATTTCTATCCATCGATTTACTTCTTCGATCTGTGGGACATCTTTTAGTGTCGTAGTACCCCGGTTCATTACTGATCCTGCAAGCAGCGCTACAGCGGCGTTTTTTGAAGTGTTGACAGTGATTGATCCTGCTAATTTTTTTCCACCGTTTATCGTGAAATTTTGCATATAAATAA
>CALIRC010000121.1 GCA_938044295.1 Minisyncoccota bacterium | reverse complement strand
CTGGTAAGTACACGAGTCTCAAGGACACCGTGCGTGGATTTAAGGAGATTCTTGAAGGTAAACATGATGATAAGGATGAAAATGCGTTTTATATGAAAGGATCAATTGATGAGGTAGTAGCTGCTTAGGTGTTAGCAAAGGTAATGGACACGCATCATAACGAATTTTTGATTGTAGATTTTTTTACTCCTTCATAAAACTATCATGTCTGAAAAACATTTGTTTAAGAATGCGATTATATTTGGATTGATCTATGTGTTTGTTATAGTTGTCATTGCGATTCCGTTATATACAGTTATTAAATTGGCCTTCTTAATTTTTATTTACCTTGGATCAGGTGGTGAGATTTCCAGTATCTGGAGTACATCACTAATTGAAATAACCGAAACTTCATTGGTCTCTGGGTTAGTAACTTTAGTTGGTTGTAGTATTAGTTCGGTGATCTTTCTAGTGAAAAAAGTAAGTGCGGTAAAGAGTGATTTTTTGCTAGTAAGTTTTCTGTCTTATGCTTCTATTACGATTGTTCCTGGTCTCTACTTTCTTATTTCTGATGATGGTGTGGTAATTTTTTCTGGCCTCGTATCCTCATTTGTGGTATTTGCTCTTTTCACCAAATATATGTTTAGGGGCAATAAATTTACACCTAGATGACCGTAATGTCTTAATTTATAAAATCACGCGTTATTATGCCTATCAAATTCAAAATTGTGACTCCTGCTGGGATGAGCATCGAAGAAACAGTTGACAGTGTTACTGTGGATACAGCTGACGGTCAAATCACTGTGCTGCCTGAGCATACGCCGCTTTTGGGTGTTCTTGCGCAAGGTGAAGTGATGGTTCGAAAAGGTAAAGATGAAGAATCATATGCAATATTTGGTGGTTTTGTTGAGGTAAAGAAAGATTCAGTTGTGACAATCCTTGCAGATGGAGCTGAGAGTGGTCTGGAGATTGATGAGGCAAAAGTGAAAGAAGCAATAGCGCGAGGTGAAGAGCTTAAGAAACAAAAAGCTTCGATGGATAGTGAGGAATACGCGCGCGTCGCAGCTGCACTCGAGCGGGATATGGCGCGTCTGCGGACGCTTCGTCGGCGAAAGTAAAGTAGTTTTTCATTTTTTAGATCTAGAAAAGGAGGGGATCTTTATAGAACTAGTTCTGCGTCTCTATGGGTAGAGGATTGTACTTATGCGGTGCTATCTGAATATGCTGAAGATGTGAGCTTGCATTTTTTGTGAATCTCGTGTATAAATGGTAGATATTATATATTAAGCACATATATATGACGATTGGTGGAAAATCACTTGCGATTAAGGATGTAATGCGTGATCCTAAGATTGTAGAATCAGGCATGACTTTTCGCGATGTTATTCGGAAGATGATTGTTGAGAAAACAAATTCTCTTGTTGTTGTGGATGATGAAGGCAAGGCAATAGGGATGGTTAATCCAAAATCTCTCATTAAACATGTGGTTCCTGATTATCTCGAGGATGATTCTATTGCAGCGCATTTCGCTACTGAGGATATTTTTCGTGAGGAGGCAGCAAAAGTTTCAGATGTGGCTATTGAAGATTTCATGCAAAAGGATGTTGCAACTGTGAAAGCAGATGATACGCTTATGCAAGCTGCTGTTGTTGCTTTAGAGAGTGGTCAGGTGCGTATCCCTGTTGTAGATGCTGATCATAAGCCAATTGGTCTTCTTACGCGAACGGAGTTGAAAAATGTTATAGGTGCATTTCTTGACATAGACGAGTCGTTTTCAAAATAGTCGTGGAGCAATCATAATTTTTCTTGTGATTGTTTTTGTTTATTTTGAAGAATTATAGTAGGAGGTTCGAAGGAAGCTGCGAGATCTTGTTTTGTACGAAGTTTCTCATCTTCAATCGAAATACTTTCTTCGGGTAAAAAGCATGTGCATTTTGCGACTTGCTTCATTTCATTATTTATGATTAACGAAAAGGTATGGAAACAGATCTGATTTTTTGGGTGAGTACAGTTATTTTTGCGGTGACGTTTGTGATTATTATTTCCGAGAAGTTGCATCGTACGGTGATTGCTTTCGTGGGTGCGATGATTATGCTGATTGCTGGGATGATTTTTGATTTTTATACACCAGAGCAAGCACTTTCAGCAATAGACTTCAATACGCTTGGACTTTTAGCTGGAATGATGGGAATTGTAGCAATTTTGGAAACCACAGGTGTTTTTCAATATCTGGGCATTCTTACTGCAAAAAAGACCAAGGGCAATCCATGGCTTTTGATCGTTGCACTTGGAACCCTTACTTCAGTGCTTTCGATGATTTTAGATAATGTCACAACGATTATCTTGATCGTGCCTGTGACGATCATCATCGCGCGGATGATTAAAATTTCGCCACTTCCACTACTTATTGCCGAAGCGATTCTTTCTAATGTGGGTGGCACTGCTACACTTGTGGGCGATCCGCCAAATATCATGATTGGCTCTGTAGCAGATCTCTCATTCAATGCATTTTTGATGCATTCTCTCCCTATTGTTACTGTAGTGTGGTTTGTGACGCTTGGTGTTCTTCGACTTGTTTATCAAAAAGAAATTTCACAGCAGCCTCAAAATGTCGATGAGCTTTTGAAAATGAATGAAAAGGATGCAATTGAAGATCCTCGCACTCTTAAGATCATTCTTGGTGTTCTAGCGTTTGTTGTTTTTCTCTTTTTTATCCATCATAAGATTCATTTGCAGCCATCGATGGTAGCACTTATTGGTGCAGCTCTTGCGTTTGTGCTCGTTGCGCCGAAGAAAGACCCACAGAAGGTTCTTGAGAAGCTTGAGTTGAGTGTTTTGGTTTTTTTTGGTGCACTTTTCGTGATTGTCGGTGGTTTGGAGCATGCAGGTGTACTTGGTCAACTTGCTGAACTAATTATTGATGGTGCGAAGGAAAATCCTGTAATGACTGCGATTATTGTGCTTTGGGCGAGTGCGATTTTGAGTGCAATTGTCGATAATATTCCATTTACGGTGGCGATGATTCCAGTGATTGCATCTCTAGGTGCGCAAGGTGTTGATGTGAATTTGCTTTGGTGGGCACTTGTATTTGGCGTCGGTTTTGGCGGTAATGGTACACCGATTGGATCCAGTGCTGGTGTAATTGTAGTTTCAAAGAGTGAGCAAACCGATTCTCCTATTACGTTTAAGGAGTGGATACGTGTTGGTGGTACTGTGATGATTATAGGGCTCATCATTACGACGGGACTTATATTGCTATTTCATGAATATTTAGGCAATGAGGATATCCCAGGACAATGTCCTAGTTACTTGTCAGAAGCAACAGAAAAATGTCCTGAAGCAGGTGGAGATGGTGAGATAAAGATCGGTCATTAGGAATTGGAATATATTTAGAAGATAGTATTTGAACGTAAAAAGACTTCCATTGTGTGGAGGTCTTTTGTGTAGAATAAAAGTAGCCAAACTATTAATACCATCTCCAAATAACCACCCAACACCCAAGTGCACACTCTCGCGGCTGCGACACCTACCACAGCTGCTTATGGGTCTAGACACACTGCGCATCTGTGGCAGATGTCTCGCTCACGAGAAAGCACACTTAATGTAGGCTGGTTATTTGGAGATGGTATAAGTAGGTTTTGAGATTGATTTGATGTTGTAATCACGATAAGATGGTATTACTTTCTGCTATTACATATAGACATTAATATTTACTCTATGGACCGATACGAACATGGGAAAATTGAAAAGAAATGGCAACAGAAATGGGAGGAAAATTCTGCATATGTAACAAAAGATTCTGTGCAGGGACAGGAAAATTTTTATCAGCTGTTTGAGTTTCCGTACCCATCGGGAAATTTGCATGTAGGACATTGGTATGCGTTCGCGATTCCAGATATTGTGGCTAGGTATAAACGTATGCAGGGATATAATGTACTTTATCCAATTGGATTTGATGCTTTTGGCTTACCTGCAGAGAATGCTGCAATTAAAAGGGGGGTTAATCCACGAGAGTGGACTTATGACAATATGGATCATATGCGTAGCCAGATGCGGTCTATGGGCGCTTCCTTTGATTGGTCGAGGGAGGTGGTGACGTGTGATCCTGCGTATTATAAATGGACACAGTGGTTGTTTCTGCAGTTGTATAAAAATGATCTAGCGACGCATGCGCAGGTAAGTGCAAACTGGTGTCCATCCTGCAAGACAGTGCTGGCTAATGAACAGGTAGTAGATAGCAAATGTGAACGGTGTGAAAGTGCCGTTGAGAAGAAGCAGATGCAGCAATGGCAGATCGGCATTACAAAGTATGCTGATCGTCTTATTGATGATCTTGATGAACTAGATTGGCCACAAGAAATAAAAACATCGCAGAAGAATTGGATTGGGAGAAGTGATGGAGCGGAACTAGAATTTCAGATAGCAGATGCAGATTATCGACTGAAGGTTTTTACAACGCGACCTGATACGCTTTATGGCGTGACGTATATGGTTGTAGCTCCTGAGCACAGAATCATTGAAGATTTGGAGTCTAGAATATCCAACCTTGAAGAGGTGCAGGCTTATGTGGAGACTGCGGCTGTAAAGAGTGAAATTGATCGAACCAATGATACCAAAGAAAAAACAGGTGTGAAACTGGAGGGTATTGCAGCTATCAATCCAGCAAGTGGACAAGAGATTCCTGTGTATGTCGCGGACTACGTTCTCGGTGGATATGGCACTGGCGCCATTATGGCGGTCCCTGCACATGATGAGCGTGACTTTGCTTTTGCTAAGAAGTATGATCTTACATTAATACCTGTTATCGATAATGGATTTGACGGATCGGAAGCTACTACGATACATAGTTCTATTATTCATTCAGAAGAGTTTGATGGAATGGATAGCGAGGAAGCAAAGAGCGCTATTGTGAAAAAGGTCGGAGGAAAAATGACAAAGACGTATAAGTTGAAAGATTGGACTGTTAGTCGTCAGCGATATTGGGGCGCTCCAATTCCTATTATTCATTGTGAGAGTTGTGGTCCGCAGGCCGTTCCTGAGAATCAACTTCCAGTAGTGTTACCTGACGTGGAGGATTATTTACCAAATGATGAAGGTCGCTCACCCTTGTCAAAGGTTGCGAGTTTTGTCAATGTATCTTGTCCGAAGTGCACAGAAGATGCCAAGCGTGAGACTGATACATTTGATACGTTTATGTGTAGCTCGTGGTATTTTCTAAGATACTGTGATTCTCAAAATGCTGATGCTTTTGCGGACTTAGAAAAGCTTTCTTCGTGGATGCCTGTGAATCATTATAGTGGAGGTGCTGAGCATACGACAATGCACTTGTTGTATTCGCGCTTTTTTACCAAAGCACTTGCTGACTTGAAGTTGCTTCCAGACACAGTAAAGAACGGTGAACCGTATACACGACGTATGAACCGTAGTTTGATCCTCGGACCAGATGGAAATAAGATGAGTAAGAGTAAGGGTAATGTGATTGATCCAGACGATATTGTGAAGCATTTGGGAGGAGATACGATGCGACTGTATTTGGCCTTTATAGGACCCTATAATGAAGTGGGAGCGTACCCCTGGAACCCTGAGAGTATAATTGGTGTGCGACGCTTTGTGGAGCGTGTGTGGCGATTACAGGACAAGGTATCAACCACTGTTTCTGTAGATGACAGTGTAGAGCGTGAAGTGCATAGTGCACTTAAACGACTTACTGAGAGTATAGAAACGTATAAACTTAATACTGGTGTTGCAGCGATGATGCAGCTACTGAATGTTTTTGACAAGCAAGAGCATATTGACAAAGATCACTTAAAAATCTTCTTGAGCATGCTTACTCCTTATGCGCCACATCTTTGCTGTGAAATGTGGGAGGTGCAGGGTTTTGATGGTGATGCTACTAACCAACAGTGGCCAGAAGTCGAACATGCAAAGCTCGTTGCCAAAGAGATGACGTTGATTGTTCAAGTAAATGGTAAAGTCAAAGATAAAATTACTTTGCCGAGTGATCTAGATGATGCTGCTTTAGAGCGGGCGGCGCGCTCTAGTACAAAAGTGCAAAAATTTGTTGATGGAAAAGAGATTCATAAAGTAATTGTCGTCAAGGGAAAGCTGGTAAATATTGTCGTGTAGAAGTTTTAGTAACTCACAATGCGTAATGCACAAAATTATATGGTAAATTATGACTGATGATCGAAATAAGAATATCATTGCATCTTATTTGGTGCTTATGAAAGATCGTAAGGTACTTCTTTCTCGTCGTGCAAATACTGGGTATGAAGATGTGAAATATGGATTGCCGTCTGGCCATGTAGAGTCTGGCGAGTCGTTTAGTGTTGGTATGATTCGCGAAGTAAAAGAGGAAATTAACATTGAAATATCAATAGACGATCTCAAAGTTGCGCATATTTTACATAGGCAATGTACCCCGCACGAAGATGAACGTGTTGAAACATTTTTTTTAGCTGACACTTATTCCGGAGAAATCGTAAATATGGAGCCGGAAAAGTGCGATGATCTCGCTTGGTTTGCTACTGATTCCTTGCCTGAAAATACGATTCATTATGTTCGCACTGTCCTTCAAAAAATTAGTGATGGTGAGTTTTATAGTGAGTATGGTTGGGGTGAAAAATAAGAAGTATATTGTAATACTTGTTCTAAATACTATTTTAAATTCACTGATTGAAGATTGTTAGGACTTCCTCACTTTGCACATTGCTCGGTTATAAATACTCCTTTTTCTGACGACTTTTCACTCACCATAGGTAGACTATGGCTCGTGAAAAGCCTCAATTTTGTCTAAAATTACACTCACGTGCGTAAGTCCTATAAAGTGAGGAAGTCCCCATTGTGTATTTTTTACCATTTTTAAAAAGAAAAAAGTCATTTCTTGAATGACTTGATTCTTTTTAGCTCTCGAGGTAATGTGTGAGTGCTTCTGTGTCGCGTTCCTCTAGAAGTTCAATGATGTAGGAATCTTTTCGAGCGCGTTCGATGATGTCTGGTACGAAAGGGAAGAGGTCTATTAATTCATCTTCAACTTCTTCAGTGAGTTCATACTCACGTTCTTGTGTATCGTTTGGACTCATTTTTTTTCTTTTTGTAGTACAAAGACATCATACAGAAAAATATTTTTTTTGTATAGAGAATTTACATGGTAAACTTATCCACAGGTCACAATTTGCAAAGAGATTTCAATGTGAAAGAATGCATACAATTAAAACAATGTAATAATTATTTGCTGTTATATGAAATGTGTAATACTAGCTGCTGGCAGAGGGACACGAATGGGTGAGTTGTGTGATGATTGTCCAAAGCCGATGCTTCCAATCAAAGGACGTCCTAAACTTGCCTATACGCTTGATATTTTACCATCGGAGATCACTGAGATTGTTTTTGTCGTGGGGTATCTCAAGGATCAGATTGAAGCATATTTTGGAAAAGAACATATGGGACGTACGATTACATATGTTGTACAGGAAGAACTTAATGGAACTGCTGATGCACTGAGACTTGCAGCGCCATACGTTGATGGAGATCAATTTTTGGTTCTTATGGGAGATGACCTTTATCATCGAAGTGATTTGGAGGCAATGATTGAACATGAGTATGCAGTTCTTACTTTCTCTGTGGAAGATGTTAGCTCATTTGCTTATGTTACACAGTATTCCGATGGTTTCTTACGAGATGTTTATGAGTCTCCACATAATTTTACTGGAGAGGGGATCGTAAATACTGGCGCGTATACTCTTTCTTCGGCGTATTTTGATTTTCCGCCTGTTCCTAAGTCTCCAGGGAGTGATGAGTTTGGATTGCCGCAGACGCTTGTTGCCGCTTATCCAGAAATTAAAACAAAAGTGATTATCACAAAAAAATGGTTTGCGATAGGATATCCTGAAAATCTTGAAGTTGCTCAGGAAATTATTCATGACTATTTATAGGAGCCAGATTTTTTTAACTCTTAGCGTGTGGCTAGACTGCGTAAGCTAGCATTGCATCTATAACTGTATTACTTACTATGAAGAAGAAAAGAATTGTAACAATTGGTGGTGGAACTGGTCAGGTACCACTTATTTCTGGTCTTAAAGATTATCCGTATGATGTGAGCGCTATAGTCACAATGGCTGATGATGGAGGCTCTACTGGGCGTTTGCGAGATGAGCTTGGTGTGTTACCGCCAGGGGATGCGATGAAGTGTCTTGTGGCGATGAGCGATGCACCAGGTATGCTTCGCACTCTTATGAATTACCGTTTCGAAGAAGGTGGGCTTAAGGGGCATAGCTTAGGCAATCTTTTTGTGAGTGCTCTTGAAAAGATAAATGGAAGTTTTTCCTCAGGGATGTATGAGGCAGAACGGATTTTGCGTGTGCGAGGTAGTGTTTTTCCCTCTAGTGAAGATGACATGCGGCTTAAGATCACACTTAAAAATGGTCGTGTGTTAAACGGGGAAACACATCTCGATGATCATGTAGATGTACGGAATGTCGGTATTCGTCGTGTTGATCTTGCGAAAGATGTTCGGGCGTACAAAGGTGCAGTCACTGCTATCGCAAAAGCTGACTATATTCTTATCGGTCCTGGGGATCTCTATGGTAGTATTTTACCAAATCTTCTTGTGAAAGGTATTTCTCGTGCGATTAAAAAATCGGATGCAGTTTGTGTCTATTTGGTTCCGCTTACGAAACGTAAGGGTCACACTGATGATAAGAGCGTTGATGATCATGTTCGTGTTGTAGAGAAGTACATCGGGAAGGGTCGAACTGATTATGTGATGGTTAATACCAAACGACCACATAAGGACATTCTTGCTCGTTACGAGAGAAGAGAGGGAAAGGATTCTTTTGTCGAGCCGGATCTTCCCATGGCTAAGCGTGAGTATAAAGTACTAGTAGGTGATTTTCTTTCACGACAAAAACATGTCTTTAAAAAAGGAGATGCTCTTGCGAAGACACGTGCTTATATTCGTCACGATGCGCAAAAACTTGGTGCAGCTGTTTCATATCTCGTTGAGTACGGCGGCAAGGATCCTTTTGATATTCAATAATTTATAGCATAAGAATTGTACGCATGATCCTCTTTTTTGATTTTGATGATGTTCTTTTTAATACAAAGGAATTTTCTACTGATTTTGATGCGGTTTTTGAAAATCGTGGTATTAGTGCAGAAGATTTTCAACGTACCTACGCGCAGTCTCGTCATACAACTAGAATTCCAAACTACAACAATGCAGAGCACATGAGGATTTTGAGCAATGAATTTGGTATAGATCAGAAACTTTTACATGCTGATATCCGCGTTTTTTTAGAGGATACATCTTCTTATCTTTTCTCTGATGTGTGTGCTGCATTGGCAGCATTTAAAGAGAAGGGAATTGTTTTGTGTTTGGTTTCTTACGGAAAGCCAAAAGAGTGGCAAGATCGCAAAGTGTACTCTAGTGGTGTTACTGATTACTTTGATGAGATTGTCATTGGGGAAATAGAAAAAGGTTGTGAGGCTTTTCAGATCCAAGAAAAATATGCCGATCCAATTGCTTTTTTTGTTGATGATCGCATTGCATATTTAGCTGACGTGCGGAAGGATGCTCCACGTGTTTCGACAGTTTTGATGCTGCGCCCTGAGGGTCGTTATCACGATACTCCATCAGATGATTGTGATTTTGTGGTGCGCGAACTTTGTGAAGTACAATCGTTGGTTACTCGCAAAAAGTGTTGATTTTTGAAAAAAGTATTTTCTGCGATACTTTTTACGATGCGAATAGCTACTACTAATTTGATACAGAATATTGATTTGAGTCTGCTGCTGGGAGA
>CALIRC010000120.1 GCA_938044295.1 Minisyncoccota bacterium | reverse complement strand
TTTATAGATGGCTCCTCATTATTTCTTTTCAGTTCAGATGTTCTTTCAAAGAGTATGGTGTTATTATCTCCCTCTTCGCTTTCTGAGATCTGTATGACATTATTCTTTGTATTTTCGTACCAGACAAAAATGCCAATAATCATTATGATAATGATTGCAATTCTGATCACCCATGATTTCATATTTTTTATTTGCCCCCATCTGTGAATTATGTGCTCGTATTGTAGCATGGCAAGACGCATGATAAAATATATCTTATCGGACTTTTGCATGCATAAAAAGCGCTACTTGGAGTGTTTTTTTACTAGGTATGTGAGATTGATATGGTGCTTGTCTCATATTTCTTTGATCATGTATTGAAGTCTTGTTTTAATTTTTACACACTACTTATGCGTAAGATTGTCTTTGATATTGAAACGAAAAATACGTTTCAGGAAGTAGGCTCTAATCGCTCTGAAGATTTGGATATTTCTCTCCTCGTTATTTATGATTACAAGCAAAAAGAATATCTTACCTTTACAGAAGAAAATATGGCCGAACTTTGGCTCATTCTTGAAGATACAGATTTACTGATTGGCTATAACTCAGATCATTTTGACATTCCACTTCTGAACAAGTATTATCCAGGTGATTTGACCGCGGTTGGCTCTCTCGATCTTTTGAAAGAGATTCGTAAATCTCTCGGGAAAGGTATTCGTCTGGACAATGTCGCTGAAGCAACAATTGGTGTTGGCAAAAGTGGTCATGGTCTCCAAGCCATTGAATGGTGGAAAGCGGGTGAAATTGAAAAAATTGAAAAGTACTGCAAAGATGATGTGAAAGTCACGAAAGATATCTATGAGTATGCTCTTAAGCATAAACACCTCAAATACAAAGATCTTCTTGATGTTGTCGAGATTCCCTTGGATACTAGTGACTGGGATAGCAAAGCTGATGCTCAGTCTATCAATTATACCCTTCCGTTTTAGATTATTTCTGAATATAAGATTTGACTTAATTGAGAACGAGCTTAGATCATCTTTGTGCGTTATGTAGTGCAGCGGTCAGTGGACCCTACATCTTCCTTTGTGTTTTTGTTAAAAGAAAAATACGTATTGTATATTATCATATCATTATTCAAGCGTGTTGCTCAGAATCGTGATCTTGTCTTCGATATCAGAATTAATAATGAAATGATCACCACTATCGGTGTTGATGTAGTTATCCTTTATAAGAAATCCTTGAAACTGTTCAATATGATGATGAATTTGGACGTACCCTATGATGATTGGGCCATTTGCATCTGTGCCATAGATGGTTATAGGAGACCAGCAAAGTTCAGAGGTGTGTCTCCTGAAGCATTTTTTTGCACTTAAAAGAGAGTGAATAGCAATTAATAATTGTCATTTAAATGGACAAGAAATGTATCGCGAATTGCTAAAATCACTAAAGATTCTTAAGAAGTATTATTGATTTAACTGATCTTGTATCCATTTTTTATTATTCATCTACGTGAATATAGGCTATCAACTATCTCATCAAAGTGACCTACTTAGAATGAGATTGTAAATGTTGGTGGATCTAAGAGATACTTTGCATTAAGTGCGCCATTACCAAAGAATTGCGTATTGTTGAGGACATCACTGCCTTCAATCCTTTTTTGCAGATGAACATCGTAGCGTCCAAGTTTCAAAAACCCATCGGTGAACCATCCATTTCCTTCTTCTGAGCCATCAACATAGTATGCATACTCTAGTGGTTCTGGCCAGATAACCTTATCAAGGAGAATGGTTAGCTTATCTATGTCAGTGTCTGTCCATTGATAGTTAATATCATGTGCTTGGACAATATATGAAAGTACATTATTGCCATGAGAGACATCTTGGAATGGTGCTGTTGTTCTCGTCCATCTATCACTCCAGTAAATTGCATCTGGTTGTGTTGGGTGTGGTTGCATTTGTCCGCGTAGTGAAGCTCCGCTCCAACTTGACATCCCAGCATGATCGATATTATCAAGAACTGTCTTGTATTGTAGATTCTGTGTAGCATCGTCGTTGAGAAGATAGAGATTCATCGCTATTCGTGCCCAGTGTGTTGCCATGTGTGCACGACCTCTGTAGAGGTTTGGTGTTCCACGTGAGTACCATTTTTCCCAAATATGTGTTTGTGCAAATGCGAGAATTGTATCGTACTGTTCGCGGTATGCAGGATCATTGTAGATCGCTGGACGTTCTTTCATTGTGCGTAGTACTGATGTTATGTAGCGCCAGAGATAGCTTTCAAAGAGAGCATATTCTCTTCCGTCATCTCCTAGTGATGAATGACTATGATTAGCCCAGGCCATATATTCGTCCTGGAATTGACTTGTCGGAATTGCTGATGATGGTTGTGCTGTTGTCATGACATTATCGATGTATAGGAGTGCACGGTCAAGGTATTGCGTGTCCTCAGTTGCGCGAAACATCGCCTCATTGGCGTCAATGACATACGCAAGCCAATAATGATCCCAACTATCACCTGAAGATGATCGTCTTTGCCAGGTTACTAACTCTCCTGCCCATTTAGCTTGAAAAAGAGCTTCCCATTGGGCAATAGAACGTATTTCTATACATGCTGCACCGTCATCTGCGTGGTTTTGGGGGCAATCGTTTGTAACATCTTCAAAAAGACACATACTTGAACACCCATCCCCTCCTGTTGTATTCCCATCATCACATTGCTCTGGACTTTGTATTTGACTGTCTCCACAGATTGGTGCAGGTGTATTGGTATCTATGTAAAAAGCAATGCCTTCATAGCCCCAATTTGGGTCATTGTCTATTAAGTTTTGTTTTTCTTGTTCGCTTCTTGTGTAGAAGTGTCCTTTGAAGGTTGTACTGTAAAAACGGTAGATGGGTGTACCTTGGTTTTTGACATGGAACGCTACCCCTTCATAGCTCCAGTTGGGATCATTGTCTATGAGGTTTTGTTTTTCTTGTTCGCTTTTTGTGTAGAAGTGTCCTTTGAATTCTTCTGAATAGAATCTGTGTAGATTTGCTGTGTCTGCTTGTTCCTTAGTGAATGCTTTGTAGGCTACGCCTTCGTAGCTCCAGTTTGGGTCATTTTGGATAATGAGATCTTTTTCTTGTTCACTGATTGTGTAGAAGTGATGTTTGTATGACTCTGACCAAAACCGATGGACATCTTGAGATTGTGCGTGTGTTTTTTGGGGTAGGAAGATGATGCATGTTATACATGCTAGTAGGGCTATGGTTAGGATGTTTTTTGAGGGCATGTTTGGTTATTTTATATTTCTTTTCTAGCATTTTTAAGAATTTTTTGCTCCATTGCTTTTTGAATTGTTCTGGCTAGATGCTTTGAATCAATCACCTCTTTGAAAGGATCGACCCATTTGTACTGTGCAACCTCAGACTTCTGAAGTGTAACATCAGTTCTGGGAGATACCAAAACGTAGATAAAGTCGTGGTGAACGTGCTCACCCTCTCTTTTTTCAGGTCTTGCGGCGACATGGTGTGAATCGATATTGAGAGGATGGGGATGATCATTATGCCACTTGTGTAGTGAAACTTCCTTTAGTGCAGTCTCCTCACATACTTCTCGCATTGCTGCTGTTGCAACGTCTTTATCTAGATTATCAATATGACCACCTGGTTGCTGAAATCTTTTCTGCGCATTGTGAAAGATCAGTAGCACTTTGCCATCAGCTGAAATGACTAATCCGCTTGCTGTTATATGGCCATTCATGTTTTTGCGATTGGTGAGATCTTCAAAGGACTCAATTTGTTTGTTGAGTATTTCAAAATTCCCCCTCTCATTATCAAAAAAGTTTGTGTATTTTGTATACTGCTCTAGGATATGCTTTCTCATACTCCTTTTTCTCTTTCTTTTTAACACTGAGCGATTTGTCAAAAGTACCTTACCACTATAGGACGAACATGCCATTTTTGTAAATCACTACTTCTGATCCATCTTTGAGATGTGCAGTCACTGTTCTTTTAGTTGTTGAGATGATGTCAGTGTGGACTGCGGAATCATTGAAGCCAAGTTTCTCAGATTGTCTATCTGTGAGCTTTGAAACATCACCAGAAAATGTATCCCTGTATGCCATGCCAAGCGCTAGATGTGTATTTCCTTGTGGACCTCCCATGTTTTCATCAAAAAGCGTCTCCCCCATCGGTTTTGTGATGCGTGAGAATCGTTTATCTGTCAGAGAGAACTCCCCGACTTTATCGGCGTTTTTTGTGGTGATCATTTCTCGTATAATACTCTCACCTTTTTTTGCGCTACTCTTTGTAACACGTCCACCTTTAAACGTCAGTTTAATCCCCTCCATGATATTCCCGTATCTGTAGAGTGGGTGATTGAAGTATATCCAACCTTCCGTGCCTCGCCAGTCAGGCGACGTGAAAATCTCGAAACTTGGGATGTTAGCCCCTCGCCCGCACAGCCATTGCCGTTTTTCTCCCGGGGTAATCCACAGATCTGCATCTTCTCCAGAGACATGAAATTTGAGTGTTTTCTGCGTGATTTTATTTAATGCTGTGCGGTATTTTTCTAAATCACGATATAATTGCTTCCATTTTCCTACAGGATCCTTCTCATCGAGATAACAAGCCTTGATAATTTGATTCCAGTATTGTTTTGGTGTGAGCCCCACTACCTCTGCGGATTCTTTTGTTCCATAGAGACAGAGCGTCCAGGAAAATGTTCCTTGTAGTTCTTTTTTCTGACGCCAATCCATGAAAGGTTTCATGGATTTTCCCTTTAGCATAATTTTCTTTGGGTCGACACCTTTGAGTGCCTCTTTATTCACATCTGCTATTAGATATATAGAATGATCGATTGTATCAATGATACCTTTCATGTACTTTTTAGGAAAAAATTCTAACTGATTCTTACTTGCAATATCATAAAATTCACGCGAGAAGTTGTATCCTTTCTCATCATTTGGTATGAAATTGCTGATGACATGACCTCCTGCTAGCATAATCTCGTTTCGCACAGCGAAAAAAAGTGGCTTAGTTACTTCTGTACCAGTTAAGTAGACGACATCTCCTTTTTTTATACCTTTGCCACTATTTAGGGCAAACCGTACGAGAACTTTTGCGTACTTTTTCAATACGTTTTCTGACGGTGTATAGTCTTGCACTTTTTTTGTAATCATATTCTTGTGTTCACGTTCTATAAATTTTTACTGAAGTACTGATTTAATGCATCGATACTGAGTCTGCGCTGTTTCATCGTATCTCGATCTCTAATAGTCACTGTGTTATCTTCTAATGTGTCGAAATCTACTGTTACACAATATGGTGTGCCTATTTCATCCTGCCTCCTATAACGCTTACCTACATTGCCATTGTCATCAAACTCACAATTGTAGTCCTCAGCAAGCATGGCAAAAACTTTCTTTGCTTTTTTCACCAGATCAGATTTGTTTCTGAGGAGTGGGAAAATTGCAATTTTGACCGGAGCTAACTTCCTGGGGAGCTTCAATACTGTGCGCGATTCTTCCGAAATTTTTCCTCCTGGATCAGTTTTTTTAAATTTTTCTATGGTATATGCATCGGTCAGTATTGCGAGAAAAGTTCGATCGACGCCAACTGATGTCTCGACAATGTGGGGTGTGTACTGCTCATTTGTCTTTGGATCCCTATAACTTAGCTTTACCCCTGAGTGCTCTGTATGCACCGAAAGATCATAGTCTCCTCTGTTATGTATACCCTCTAGCTCTTTAAAGCCAAATGGGAAGCGATACTCGATATCCCATGCGTTTTTGCAGTAGAATACAAGATTTTCGTGTTTGTGCCACTGAAGATTTTCCTCCCTGAGCCCAAGGTCATTTGTATAGTAATCCCAACGTTTTTGTCGCCAATCTTCGTATGTCTTAGTTACATCGTCAGGATGCACAAAGTACTGCATTTCCATTTGTTCAAATTCTCTCTTGCGAAAGATGAATTGTCTCGCTGTGATCTCGTTGCGAAATGCCTTTCCGATCTGTGCAATGCCAAATGGCACTTTTACACGTGCTGTATCCAGAATATTCTTAAAATTTACATAGATACCCTGACAGGTCTCTCCGCGCAGATAGACTGGATCATTACCATCATCAGTGAAACTTCCAAGATTTGATTTTACAAGAAGGTTGAAGCTTTTCACATCAGCGAAATCCTTCTGTCCACACTTCGGACATGTAATTTTCTGAGAGTAATCTCGTAAAAGACCGCCCACCTCCTCATCACTCATCTTCTCATCAGCAAAAATGTCGATTTCTTCAAGAAGATGGTCTGCGCGCGATCGTGTATGACACTGCTTACACTCTGCCATCGGATCGCTGAATCCTCCTACATGACCGGACGCTTCCCACACTTTTGGTGACATGAAGATACTACTATCAAGTCCTACAATATCTGGATGATTCTGTACCATTGCTTTCCACCATGTTTCGCGGATGTTTTTCGCGAGCTCTACACCATAAGGTCCGTAGTCATACACGGCAGCGAAACCTCCGTAAATTTCACTAGATGGAAAAATAAATCCCCGCCTTTTGGTAAAAGCAACTAGCTCATCCATCTTTATAGACTCTTTTGCCATATTTTCTCGTATATCTGATTATTCCTCTTTCTGTTATAAAATTTAACCTTCTTTTTTTCTCTCTTAGTATCCCCACTATAGCGTTTCATGTGTTTTATTACAAGAAATTTTCCAATGGTTTCAGAAATACGATGATGCATTTTTATCATCTAGATGTATCTTTCATCCCGATTACTGCAAGCATTGCATCGTGTGAATCTCCGTGATGCCTCCTAGCGGAGAAAAATTTTTCATCTGCAAATGTACATTCTTTACAGTACTGAATATTTTTGAGTGGGACGTCAATCTTTTCCAACTGATCACTGAGAATAGCTTGAAGGTCAATTGTGATTTTGTCGAGACTACTTCCGGCATCTATATAGCGATCTTGCGAATATGGTCCAAACTCTTTAATCATTTCAGCATAATGGAATTCAAAGTTTGCCTGGGAAATTCCAGGACCAAATTCTACGAAGATATTTTCTTTCTTTGCGCCAATCTCCACCATTTTTTCAACCGTATGTGGGATAATTCCTTTTACAGTACCGCGCCACCCTGCATGCGCTACACCGCAAACACGAGCATGCAAATCATAGAAATACACCGGAAAACAATCAGCTACTGTTACTCCAACAAATACTCCTTTCGTGCGTGTTATAAGTGCATCTACAGATCGCAACTCCCGAGGTGAATTTTTGTCAATTACTGCCACTTCCTCGCCATGCGCTACATGCGCGTAGACAAAATCTTCATAATCGATGCCGGTGTCACTTAAAAATGTTTTTTGATTTTTAATTGTTGCAGAATCCTCATCAGAATCTCGTAATTTCATATTACCGGCAGATGATAATGACAATACTGCAGAAACTCCTGATTTCTGAGCAAAAATGGGGATTACTTTATTCATATTTTTGGAGCTTGTGCATTAAATTTGTATAAAACTGTAGGTTGTGGAGAGACGCCATCTGTGGACCTAGTGGTTCCCCAACGCGAAAAAGGTGTCTTAAATATGCACGAGAGTAATTTTTACATGCATAGCATTCGCAACTCCTATCAAGTGGCGTAAGGTCAGTTTCAAATTTCTTGTTCGTGATATTGATTGTGTTGTAAAAATCCTGCCTCATTATATCATGAGCATCTGGTTCCCAGATGAAAATTCTTCCATGCCTTCCTTCACGTGTCGGGATGACACAGTCAAACATGTCCCAGCCGCTATCATAGCACTCTACAATGTCTTTGGGTGTTCCGATGCCTAGCGCAAACCGTGGTGCATCCTCAGGGATTGCTTGTGCTGTTTCTTCCATAATCTTACGCATCAACTTACCTTCTTCGTCAATATGTCGACCACCGAATCCATATCCATCAAAACCAATCTTAGTGAGTTCTTTTGCACATTCTCTTCTGAGGTCTTCGTGTGGCCCTCCTTGCACAACTGCAAACAGCAGCGGCCTTGTTTGTTCAGTGAGTTGTCTTTTCTTGCATTGCGATAAAAATTCTTCCTTGCACTGTGCCGCCCACCGCACTGTCCTTTCTACGGCTCCTTGATGCTCGTTACGTGATACTAGTGGTGGCCTTGGGTCATCCAACACTACCATCATGTCGGTTCCTAATGCAAATTGGATTTGTATAGCTTTTTGTGGTGTTAGAAAATGCTTTGATCCATCAATTACACTCCTGAAATATGCACCTTTTTCAGTTATCTTTCCTAGCTTTGGATTCTTGTGTATAAGAGAATACACTTGATAACCCCCGCTATCTGACAGAAGTGGTCCGCTCCAATTCATAAATGTGTGCACACCTCCAACGCCTTCCAAAAATAACGCTCCTGGTTGTAGCATCAAGTGATAGGTATTTACTACCATTGGATATATGCCCACGTTTTCTAATTCATTTCTTGTGAGACCCCTTACACTTGCGCGCGTTGCATCTGGCATAAAAAAAGGTGTTTTAAGAACACCTTTTCTAGTATGAATTTTTCCACGTCGTAAATTTTTCGCGGTAATCTCTTTGCTAAAAATCTTCATGATGTTTTCTATTTTCTGTCTATACTCTCAGTATAAATTTGCGGTAATGCTTTTTCAATTCTTTCTCCGGTGAATTGATCTCGCGCTCTTAAGGATAGGTTTTCTAGGAGGCGGTAATTATCTGTTTGACTATTGAGACTTGGTATTACTTCAATATCAAATGTTAGAGTATGCAATGGTGTAAGCACACCTGTTGCATTATGTACTTTTCCCACATTCCATGCAAATTGATTTGTGCGTTCATTGTATGTCATAGCATTGTCCTCACCTTGTATTCTCGTAATTCGTACACCTGTAGAAACACTGCCTAACATGCTTACTTCAGTCATTTGGTTGTTTACACTACCTATGCCAAGTGTGACTCGCATTCGCGTTGGTTCTCCAACTTTTAGTGGCAATGGTCCTGAGAGCACTTCGACTGATTGCTCATGAAGGATTTTTGAGCTTACTTTTGATACCAACGTATTACTGAGGACATCTTTGTTTTCTTGGATAATACTAGGAAAATCTGGTGATTCTGCTGTTACAAGAGATTTTACAACGAAATCCTTATCATTACCATTCTTTATTGGGATGAACTCTTTTAAGGGAATGCTAAATCCTGCTAGCGCTGACTCTCCTGGATTTAGATTTGCAAGCTCTGGTATATTGACTGCTTTCCACTCGATTGTCTTGGTTTTAGCATCATAAAACCCATTTCCACTTACAAGGAGATTTTCGTATTCTACCAGATCACCCCCATCAATCAATGCCCGTAAAATAATGTTTCGCATAGGAACATCTGATGTGTTTTTTAGTTGGATTGAGTATTGCGCACTTTCTCCAGCTTCTAGCAATCTATTTTCTTTTGAAATTTTTTGTGTGATTACAAGTGGTCCTTGGGTGATCTTAATACTGTGTTCGTCAAAAGCATATCCGAGTCGATTATGTGCTTTTCCTCTGGTCATCTGTACTCCAAAATTTTTCACATCAACCTCATCTCCGCGTAGTATGCCTCGCACAATAATCACACCTTTTTCATTTGGTGCAAGCTCACCGATTACCCACTTTGATTTATCTGCAGTATGTGGAGCGGGCGTTGCTCCTATGAATGAGAAGTCTTCTGGAAAGGTCATCTCTAGTCCAAGATCAGATAAAGCATCTGTACCCTTATTTCTATAAGCTATGCTTAGCTCAATGTCATTTCCATCAATCACCCTTTCTTGTGCAAGAATATCTACGACAAGTGGTGAGGAAGTGATTGTGACCGCGACACTCTCTTTGTGTTCGTACGTATCAGACTTTTTGCTTACGCCGTGGTGCAATGTTCCTGCTAGCACCTCAACTTCGTTTTGCGGAGCAATAAATCGTCCTGTAATCTTTGTCTCCCCACTACTCATTGGGGGTATATCTCCAATCGATACGACACCGGTACTTTTATCGGCAATCTGCATTTCTGCTGATTCCTCTGGCAAAAAATATTCATCAAACTGTAGCTGTATTCGAGCATCTGTAAGTGTTGCTCTTGTATCATTTGTATAGGAAAATGAGATCTCTAATGGTTGATTGCTTTCTACCTCGCTAATGCTCGATATCACAAACGATACTTTTCCTGCTTGAAAATAGCTTCTTTGGTGTTGCACAAAGAAGTATAACCCGAGCGAAAGTAAAAGTACTGCGCATACTGTTAAAGCACCCCAAATGGCTGCTTTCTTCTTTTTTGATTTGAGAGAGTCTTCTGCTGACTGCCATTGTTCAGACTGTTTTTGCTCTTTTTCACCTGTGGAACTCCACTGGTCGTAAGCGGTCTTACTATGTCCACGCTTCGCTGCTTCTGAGTGTTTTTTTTGGAGATTATCTCGGAGTTTTTTGAGTGCCATATTTTCTCATTTTCCATTATTATATCATGCTCTTGATTTTCTGGTGCATGTTTTTAGACTCATTTCGATATTGTACTTTGACTTCTTGTATTCTATCGCATAATCCATTGTGCGGTTTGTCTTACAACTGACTGCATTTGCCTTTGCATGATTGGTGACACTTCCACTTTTGTCAATTGATTAAGATTGTTATGCGGTACGAGCCGCAGTAATTTGAGCGTATTTATGTCCATAGCGATGATGTAATTTTCTGTGCGAGCACAAGAACTGCACAGTACTCCCCCTTGCTCTGGACACAAGAAGTTTCTTTCTTGCTCTAATTTTTTTTCACATATTCTACACCTCGCTAGTGGAAAGCGATACCCCAGTATCTCGTATAGCTTTAAAAAGAAATACTGCTCAAAAATTGCTGTTTTTTCTTTGCTTAGATTTTCTGTACAGACTTCTAAATATCTCTTAAACAGATCGAAAATTTTTTGGTCTTTGTGTTTCGTTTGTATTAGCTTTATGAAAAGATTTCTTGTATGACTTAGTACACACATAGCATCATAATCCATTCTTATTTCTCTAAATGTATTTTCTGCTGATGCTCCAGCGAGAGTGCCAGGGCCGAAGTTTTTTGCAATGATGATCTGCGTGAGCATGAAATCCTCAATATGAGATGCGAGTTTGGCTCCCACTTTTCTCACACCTCTGGCTCTTACATAAAGTAACCCTTCTTCGCGTGTATAGAATACGTATTGACGATCTGATTCGCCAACATCTTTTTTTCCGAGTGCAATTGCGAGATAGTTTTCTTTCACGAGCTTTTTGTCAAACCAAAAGTAAAAATTTCACTTTCAATCTCAGTCGTAGCACTATATTGTGCGATTTTAGTATCCCCACATGCTGCATCTGTCGCAAGTACTTCGTGCATGATTAAATCTCTATACTCCGTGAAAACCTCTTCCATTCCACTATGCACAAGTTTGATGCGATCATCTACATCAAGTCCTGCTTTTTTACGACCTTGCTGAATTATGCGGATGATCTCACGCGCCTGACCCTCCAACTTTAGAATAGGTGAGATGTTCAAGTCCAGAGATGTCGTGAATCCTTTGTGATTATCAATCTTGTAATCCTTCACATTTAGCTCATCTTTAACTATTTCTTGATACTCTTCATCAATATGAGCTCCCACGTAAACTGTCTGAAGTGGTTGACGCACTTTGATTTTATGTTTTGCACGAAAAGCAAGTCCTTCGTTGATAACATTGCGAGCAACTTTCATGTTTTTTAATACACTTTTATCAATTTTTCCTGGTACACTCCAATCAGTCAAGTGGACTGATTCTTCACCTGTCAGACGAACATACAGCTCCTCCGCAAGGAAAGGTGTGAATGGAGCAAACATCTTGGAAATTTGGACGAGAACATAGTGCAGAGTGCAATATGCTTGATTTTTGTCAGTATCACTTTCACTTTTCCAAAATCGTTTACGCGAACGTCGGACATACCAATTTGATGCATCATCAAGGAGATCGAGAAGTGGGCGTGTTGCATTTGGAATATCATATCTTTGCATATTCTTATCAACTTCCTGCACTGTCTCATGAAGACGACTCAAGATCCAACGGTCTAGAATATTATCACAATCTTCGGTAGGGTCTTTGACTTTTTCTGGTGACTCCCATCCGTCAACGGAAGCGTACATTACAAAAAAATCATACATATTCCAGATCATGCTCAGTTTGCGCTGAACATCATGGATATTTTTATCATGGAGCGCATAGTCCTCTCCATTGAGTAGGTTAGATGATAGCATCACAAAACGGTATGCATCTGCACTGTATTTATCCATCACTTCATTTGGGTCAGTGAAATTTCCTCGTGATTTGGAAAGTTTATAACCATCATCGCCCATGACGTTACCTGTTACGATTACATTTTTAAATGATTTAACGCCAAAAAGTGCAACACTCACTGTGTGCATATAGTAAAACCATGCTCGCACTTGTCCTACATATTCTACGATAAAATCGCCTGGAAAATTCTTTTCAAATTTTTCTTTGTTTTCAAAAGGATAGTGAAACTGTGCAAACGGCATCGATCCTGATTCAAACCAACAATCAAGTACTTTGTCGATGCGTTTATATTTCACACCATCTTTTTCGAAGGTGATATTATCAACCCAAGGTCGGTGATAGTCGTCTAATTCTTTGCCTGAGAGCTCTGTAAGTTCAGCATATGACCCTACAACAATTCTTTTGATCTGTCCTTCCTCATCCTCCCCCTCCCACACTGGAAATGGTGTTGCCCAAAATCGATCGCGGGAAAGATTCCAGTCGGGTGCAGTCTCAATTGTTTTTTGAAATCGGCCATGTTTGATATGTTCTGGAAACCAATTTATATTCTCATTTTCACTGAACATTGTTTCTTTTTGACCTTTGACATCCATAAACCAACTCGGGTGAGCACGATACATGAGCTTAGTGTCACATCGATGGCAATGTGGGTAACTATGCTTGATGTAACTTATCTTGAAAATTGTGGCATCAGGTTCTGTCTCAGTCATACCATGAAAGGCAATCCTTTCCTGCACAGACATGTCTGCATAATCCCCCATCAGAGTCTTTGTGGAATACCTTGCCATATCCTTGGCAATCTGTTTATTTACATCCCACAAATATTCACCCTTCCACGGTCCCTCGGTGAAATGCCCAGTTTCATCTATAGTGTGTATTACCGGAAACCCTTTCTTAAGAGCTAGCTCGTAGTCCTCTTCTCCATAGACTGGTGCGAGATGGACAATGCCAGTTCCTTCCTCGGTTCCAACGTAATCTGCTGCCCATACTTTATGTGCATTTTTTCCACGATTTATAAAGAGAGGCTCATACTCTTTTCCGACAAGATCCTTTCCTTTGTATTGTTTTTTTTCCTCGTAATCTAGTGACTTATTCTTTTCATCAATAAGTACTTTCTGGATCAAATCTTTTGCAAGTATGAGGGTGTCTCCGCCCACCTCTACTTCGACATAATCAATATCATCATGAACCGCTACTGCAGTATTTGAGAGAAGTGTCCAAGGTGTTGTAGTCCATGCGAGAAGATACTTATCCTCGTCTTTCAGTTTAAATTTCACATAGACTGACGGATCAGTTACGTCTTTGTATGCACCCTTGTCCATTGTCACTTCGTTTTTGCTCAGAGGTGTTGCATCTTGAGGGCAATACATGAGTACTTTTTCTCCTTCGTAAATCTTCTCTTTGTCATACAGCTCCTTGAATGCCCACCAAATACTCTCCATGTATTTTTTGTCCATTGTTTTGTAGGCATCTTTGAAATCAACCCAGCGACCTATACGATCTACTGTGTCTTCCCATGCATCTCCTGTGGTCACCATATTCTCTCTCGCTGCTGTGACATATTTCTCGAGACCATAAGCAAGGACATCATCTTTACCATTAAGACCTAGTTTTTTCTCTGTAAATGTTTCCGCAGGGAGTCCATGGCAATCCCAGCCCCAACGTCTTTCTACGCGCTTTCCTTTCATCGTCCAGAACCGAGGCACTGCATCTTTTACTGTTGAGCTAATGAGTGTTCCAGCATGTGGTGATCCAGTGATAAATGGTGGACCATCATAGAATATGTACGATTCCTCTGCTGGTCTATTATTTATGGATCTTTCAAAGGTTTTTTCTTCTTTCCATTTTGCTGCCCATGCTTTTTCGTATTCGATTGCCTTTTTGCGTTTTTTGTCTGTGAATTTCATATGTAAGAGGATTTTTTTGATGTATTTTATCTACGGTTGTTTTAATTGCTGTATTTAATTAATATATCGCGAAACTTCTGTATTTCCATTCCTGTAGCTTGATGCAGCGGCTCTGGAAGGTTGCTCAATGTAAACCAACCAACATCATCAATTTTGTCTGGTTCACATATCTTTATATTTTTCGCCTCAACACGGAGAATGTAAATGAAGGCAATCCAATGTGTCTGCACATGCTTCTCATGACGAATGATGGAATGCGGCATCAGCACTTCATCAACCTCGAAATCTGTGCACCCAAATTCTTCTTCTAATTCTCGTGCCATAGCTTCATCGGGTGCTTCTCCGAAATCGAGACTACCTCCAGGACTCTCCCATGTGCCGCATTCGTCACGACAATTTTTACTGCGCTTTGCGAGCAAGTACCTTCCATTACCATCGTGACACCAAAAGACTGCGCAAATTCCTGTGTGATCAATACCTTTTCGTAACTCTAATTCCATAAAAAAAATCGTCCATAAATGTATTACACTATACACTTACGGACGACTTCCTTGAAAGATTCAGAAACCGTGGTACCACCGTACTTTAGTATTCAGCTACTCATGTGACTGATACCCTTTAGTCAGCTGTGACGGGCATACCCGGCAGGTTCTACTTATGTTTTTTGTCTCTTGCTAAACACTTTCTTCCTGCAGCTCTGAGGGGATTACCTCTTCTTTGCCTGTAGATTTATGGTATCACTGTGCTATTTTTTTGTAAATAGCAAGTGTTTTTCGTGCTGCCTCCTCCCAAGTAAAATCCTTTGCTCTTTTTTTGCCTTGCTCTCGGTATTTTTCTCGTAACTCCTTACTGCTGGCCAACTTTTCAAATGCTTGTGCGATCTCATGTGTGTCTAGTGGGTTTATGATAATACCAGCTTCATCCATGATTTCTGGAAGTGACCCAGCATTACTTGCTATTACTGGCGTCCCAGTTGCAAAAGCCTCCATTGTACTCATACCAAGACCTTCATAGAGAGCTGGCTGTATGAAAAATTCTGCTTCATGAAACAGTGGCACTATTTCATCACCAATAACATATCCTGCAAATTTTACATCTCTTGATAAATCTAGATCACTTACAAAATTTGTGATGTCACTATAAAGCCACCCTGGTCGTCCTACGATGAGCAGCTGATACTCCCCTCCTTCTTTTGTACTGAGAGCCCTTCGCCTTTCTTTAAAGATCTGAAATGCATGTAATAATCGTGTAATATTCTTAATCGGGTGAATTGTCCCTAGGAAAAGGACATATTTTTTCGTGATTCCAAATCTTCGTGGAACTTTTGATTCGTTCTTTTTTGGTTGCGCAAAAAATCTCTTGTCGATCCCTGCATAGATTGTTGAGATATAATCTTTTTCGTACGCAAAATTTTCTACAATCTCTTTTTTTATGCTTTCGGATGAAGCGATCACATAGTCAGCTCTTCTCATCATAAATCGTATCACAGTCTTTGCTCGCGCAACATGGATTTTTTTGTAATTTTCTGGGTGCTTATAGATTCCAAGATCGTGAATCGTTGTGACGACTTTTCCACTATAACTAATTGGTATTCGCATAGATGCTGAAAGGACATGCAAGATATCGAGATTTTCTCTTGTGAGAACAGCAGCAGTAATGATTTCGTTGTAGAGACCTGGAAAAAACTTCATGTATTTTGAAAAAGGGAAAAAGACAATCTTTACACGTGGTGACATAAATCTCCGCACATCTTTTTCGCGTGTATAAACATCAAAAAAAAGTACATACGTATTTTCCTGATCTATTTCTAGTAGATGTCTAATCATTTGGTATGTGTAGTGACCTATTCCTACAGCATCTTTAGTTTCGGGATGCAAAATCATACGGGCGTCAATTCCAATCTTCATTATTCTTTGCCTATTAATACTTTGCTCTAGTATAGCAGAAAACCCTATACGCAGGAGCGTATAGGGTTTTATCGATTCAGGACTACGAGCGTTTACTTATGGTTGCACTTCTTCTGCATAAGCATCTTGACAGTCGCTGCAGTCATCTACGCATGCGGAATCAGTAGGACCTGACGCACCAAAAACTCTTGTAGAGACGCACTTTCCAGCATCAGAGCATTGGCGAGCTACACAAACACATTGAACTGTCTTCTCTTCTTCAACTTCTGGCTTCTTACAATCAGGATCGTTAGGATCGTGGAGAACCTCCCCGCATTCAGTAGGCTCCCTCAGTATGCATTTTGTTATTTTTTTGTCGCCTGCAGGTGAATGCGTCACTTCTAGCTCGTACACATCTGTGTTCACACTTGAGAGTGGAACAGACTGTCCGTCAATTATACAAGACTCAATACACGAAGGATCGGTTGCGATGACTTTTTGACTTGTTTTTACTGGACTACCATCACGAGAGAAGTTTACAGTATCTTCACCTTCTATGCTAATTGTTGCACATTTTCCGTTACATGCATATTGGTTATCAGCTACACAGTTTTTTGCCGCATTACACTGGGTGCTGAGATCTCCTGCAGCATTTTGGCATCTCCATATCCATTTTGCAGCTGTTGGATCACCGAAGTTCTCTTTTACAGCTGTTAGACCTGGTCCGCAGAGATCTGCATCGTTTGGAGCAACAAAAAGATGTGACTGAGTATCTGCTGGACCGCACAGTGGAGTTACAGATGGTTTCTTTGCTACACACTGAGGACTAAGTGGTCCTTCGCCTGCTCCTTTGCAGTACCATGAGTATCCGCCATCTGCTATGCTTACAACTGTTGAACCAGCTTCGCATCTGTTTGTTGTAGGTGGATGTGAGAATTCTGCTCCACTGGCTGTACCACAGACGCCTTTTGTAGGTGTTACATAATCCTGGTTTGGAGCGGAACAACTGTCATTGTCTCCATCTGATCCTAGACATTCCCAGTTAAACTTCGTTGGTGTAGGTGAAATTCCATCTGTGTCGTTTGGGAGGTCAGAGAATGTTCCTCTTGTACATGCTGCTTTTGTCCCGGCAATTGGGTTACTTGTAATTGGTTTAGTTCCATTAGATGGTCCACATTTACCAACTGTCTTAACTTTGTATGCGCCACAGTTGCCATCCCATGGACTAGTCCCAGTCGCTGGTGCACATTGCCAAGTCCATGCGCCAGTAGCGGGATCGTATTTTTCATCTTTCGGGATACCATCATTTGTACACTTAGCACTTGATGGCATAGAAGAGACGTATTTGTTATCACTTAACTTGTATGTGCATTTTGATGGTGTTCCGCAAGATACTGTGTATTCTACTGACTTATCTGTTCTGTCTGGACCGTAGAGAGGTGAGCTAGGATCGTATTCACAGTGCCCCCATGTGAGGAGTGAAAGCTTGGCTGAGTGGCTTCCGTCTTTGTCACCATTTGGTAGTGATGCTTCTACAAGAGCATTACTTTGATCTCCATCGAAATCCGCGATGTCGCTTTCGTCAATTTTAACCACTGAACAAATATCATTTGGCTTGTTTCCACAGCCCCATTGACCGAGTGTACCAGTTATTTTGGGATTGCAGCTACCTATGACACTGTAAGTATAGATTGCTTGTCCATTTGATCCCTTAAGTCCTGCGTCGATACTTAATGCTTGTGCAGATTGTGGTGCACTCAGAAGCAGTGTGCCACCGATTGCAATACCTAGAAGTGCATTTACAGTATTTTTCTTCTTTTTTCCAAGTAGTAGAATAATTACTGCGAGAAGTATGGACCCAATAATGACAATCATAGCAATGGGTTTAACTGATTTGTGGTCTGCTTTAGTTGATTCCTCAGTGTTTGCAGGCAAATTATTATTTACTGTGTTTTGTGAAGTGCTGCCATCAGATTTTTCTGCTGCAAACATTTTTTTGTCGAGTGTGCCACCAGAAGTGTCTTCGATAGTTACACTTACTTGTGGATTTTTGCATTTTTTGTCGATTGGTACTGGAATTTCGTGTGTGTGTCCTATTTCTGATCCATGTCCCATAGATGTTTTTACTGCTTTACTACATCCCTCAATTTGCGTTGTTACGTCGTAGGTTAATTTGCTAATTTCTGTTCTGTCTTGCATTGCTTTTTCGTATCGTGAATTCTGGAATGTATCTGCTCGTGATGCAATCGAAACTGTGACAACAGCTGTGTCACCTTTGCTGTATGATTCTTTGTCAAATCTAACGTGTTGTACGTTAGCAGATGGTCCTTGTACTACAAAATGCATAAGAACAGGATTAGAGATCATTTCTTCTTCACTGAGTAGATCGAATCGGGCACTGTAGGCTTGTGCACGATCAATCTTTGGGACATTGAAGCGCATTATTTTTGTGGATTCTGACTCGATTGACTCTACATCAAAACGTTGCGTTTCTACTACTTTGCCAGCGTGAGATCGATCGTGAATATTTGCTTGGATTTGAAAATCTATGTCATTTGCTGATTGATTTTCGACTGGACACTCTGCATAGATGCTTTCAGCTGATGCAATATCAATACCATGTGTAAGCGTGTATGATTCTTCTACACCAACTATCTTTACTGCACATTTAGCTGTATCAATGTAGAGTGCTCCGCCTGTATTTTCTAGTGTAATCGCACCGACTGATGCTGGTGCTAGGAGCAGTCCAGATGTGTTTACTACTGAAGCGCCTATAGTATAGTTTCCTTTGAATGCATGTGGTGGAGTGTATGTGATTTGCTTGATAACTGTTTCTCCAGGTGCGAGCGAAAAGCTTTCGTTTGCATATACCTCGTCTACCGCTTTACCCCCGTTTTCTTTTGGCTGGTAGAGAATGACGCCGTAATTTAGACTAGATTCAATTTTATCACCTTCATTGCGGATTGTTATATTAATCACGTAATCGTTATTTTCTCCAGGAAGGAGATTTGCTTCAGGGATATTCACTCCTGAAATTATTTTTATCTTGTCATTACTGCCGATGATCTTATCACTTGACGCTATAGCACTTGCTGTAGCGAAAAGTAAAATACCGGATAGAGCAATGATTCCTACAAGACCTGAGCGAAGTAGTCTCACCATAATTTTTGATTATTTTTTATTATCAAGCAAATTCGATCTTTATCATCCTATTATACACCACCTAATTTATTTGTATTTTTTCTTCTGTGGATAAAGTTTATTTTTTTTCATTCTTTCTTCGAGTGGTGATTTCTCTATGCTCATTTTTTTGATTTTTTATTGAGTGTGATTTTGCTCATATTTTTGGACAAGATATTTTAAGGGAGTACTTCGAGGTAAAAACCTGACTGACAGTCACTATCATCGCTGCATTTACTATTACATGCAGCACCTGATGTTTCTCCTGGTACGAAAATTGCTTTACACTGCGCCCCATCACATCTGTTTACTGTGCAGCCAACACTTGGGTCAGTTGTTTTTAACTTACATCTTGACGAACATGCATCGTTTCCTGATGGTCCTGCATCACACTCTTCTCCATTGCTTGGTTCAGTTATCTCATTTCCACACTCTGGATCACAATATTTATCACCATCCAAATCTAGACAATCATTATCACAGATACCGTTACTGTCTAAATCCTCGCATATTGCGCAGGTGTCTCCGATCGGTGCTGATCCAGGGCACTGCTTGAGCGGTGGAATATCACATCGTACATCTTTATTTGCGCCATTTGAGGAACAATAATCTGGAATTTTGTCATCATTTGTGTCTTTTGGAGGATCACACGCACCATTTTTATCGTTGTCAGCACATTGTAGTGGTGGTTTTTTCGTGAGAAGCATGCAACCAGGAATAAGACTTTCCTGCTTTACGGATGGATTCCCAAATGCGTCAGGTTTGCCATCAGCTCGCCATTGATTATCCCCAAACCATATTCTCATTTTGTGTGAATCTTCAAGTAAAGTAAGATTTCGAGCGACTTGTGATATTTGTCGCGCAGGTTCTTGAAAATCCTGCAAATCTATAGAGTCTGCAGTGCGTCCAATAATATCATCTTCTGCATTGCGGAATTCTACATGAAACTGCTCAGTATACTGTGGTCTGTTCATGTCTTTTCGTGATTTTGCTCCATAAATGCCATATGGCAAGTTCCATACATAAGATTCCCATGAAAAAACTTCTGCATCATATACGCCCGCCTCTATTACCTCATTGATTATAACTGGGGTCGGATATTGCATTGATGGTGATCCTTTAACCATTCGTGTGTTGTTAAAGCTTACAACACGTTGATCTGGTCCCGGTGTGAATGGACATGCCATCCCATCAACAGGAATGTTCGATGTACAGCTATTACTACACCAATCATCATCAATACTATTGCCATCATCGCATTGTTCACTTAAATCCAGTGCCGTGATGCCATCTCCACAGACATCTCCTGCAGTTATATCAGCCATGCGAATGCATCCTGCAAAAACTGGTGAACCATTATGTAGTGAATGACTAGGAATATATTTAGATGTTATTTTAATCTGCTTTATATCTTCACCTAGTGTCAAATGGTTATGCCTCCTTGATGCCCTAAATCCTGGATCTGCATCATCTGGAACGTCCGAAGAGTAACTTGAGTTCCTCACATAGTCTCCTGCAGCATTGTAAAACTCTAGAAAAAATTTTTCTCCATCTACTGGACTCATGAGATTCCGCGGAACACCTGAAGCACCATATGGGTGATATGGCCAGGTCGTTGAATACCATGAGAAAAAGTCAATGGAATATACACCTGCTGGTATATCGACATTATATGCGATAGAATCTGGTACAGCTGGATCGCGTGGATTGAGAAGTGGATTTCCAAATTCAATGATTTGACCCCCTGCAACATCTAAGAAAGGACAGTCAAGTCCATCTGGACCAATCTCGCTTCCATTGTGCACAAATCCAAATTTATGTACTGCATGGAGTTCATTGGCGCCAAATGCATACATTCCTATGAAGATAAGTAATGACAACACCTGTGTTTTTTTTATAACAGATTTTGTATATAGACTCATCATTATTTTTTAGTTATTGGTATTTTTTAGCTTTTCACTACTTGATGACAACTGCAAATTCTGCAGTGTTTGTATCAGTAGGCACAGTAAGTACTACAAGATCTCCTATGCTAATATCTGTTTCTGACAGATATTCTTCCTCTTGCTGATCGAAGTGTCGCACGATGTATTTTTCTGGAAGCGTGATTTTGCGTTCTACAGCATCTGCCCCAGGATTTATTTTCTCGCTGATTGTGAGAATATTTCCTTCTACTTCGATTACGGTACCAAAAGTGTTTCCATCGCAACGCTCCATAGGGCAACTTTTTTGTTGTGAGATCGCTATTATGCGCTCACCATCTGTTTTTACCTCGAAACCGTCAATCACTTCTTTTTCATGGTTGCGAATATCAGCCTCAGTTATCCCACTTGGATTTATTTCCGTAGCTGGTTTTGCTTTTTGTGCAGTTGATGTGGGTGCTGGAGACTCTCGCACTACCATAGATGCTGTCTGTGCTTTTTCCTTTTGATTATTTATATAGTAAAATGTCATTCCTAGTACTGTGAAAAGTAGTAAGGAGCCGCCTATGATCCAGAAGAGTCGACCCATGCGTGCACAACTTATTTCTTCTATCATTATTTTGTATTGATGAAATTTTTTACACGATATTTCACTGTTTTTATTTAATACAATAGTACCATAGATTTTTTATTTTGGGTTGTGTATAATTCATCATTTACATTTTTTGTGGTGCACTGATTCCCAAAACGTGCAGTCCATTTTTCACTACATGCCCAACTGCCTCTGTCATGGCTACACGTGCACCATGTTTTTCACTACTGCCAAGGATTTTCTTATTTGCATAAAATGTGTTATATGCATGCGCAAGCTCAAGTAAATAGTTCGCTACTAAATGTGGTGCACAATCGTTTGTTGCTTTTGTGATTGTCTCTGGGAAAAGACTGATCAGAAAAAAAATTTCTTGCATATCTTCTTCATAACCCGGCACTATATCTAAGCCCATGTTTTGTGCTTTTACTATTATTGACTGCGTTCTGGCATGTGTGTACTGGAGATATGGACCTGAATCACCCTCAAATGACAGTGACTCCTTCGCATCAAAGACGATATTTTTTCCGAGAGATACTTTTAGTACTGCAAATTTTAGTGCGCCAATTGCAATTGCATCAATTGTATTTTGTGGTATATTTTCTTGGGTTTTTTTGCTCTCTCGCATTTTTTTGTGAATTCCATTTGCGATTTTTTCAATTACATCCTCCGCTAGTGGTACATTCCCTAGGCGAGAGGATATTTTAATCCCAGCAAATTGCAGTCTTCCGTGAGTAATATGCTGTGTTTTTTGACTCCAGAACGCTTCAATTTTGGCTGCTGCTGCCAAGACGACTTTGTAGTATTCTGCTTGCTCTGCATCTGTAACGATTACTGACATATCTGGATTGTGCTGCGTAAATTTCAATGCGAGCAATCCTATATCTTTTGCTTCATATGTAGGTAATCCTTGGGCATTTACAAAAACGCGGGTATGAAGTCCTTCTTTTTCTCCATTGTAAATTATAGCACCATCACTTTGATTGAAAATAGTATTTGTGTGCTTTTTGACGATTTCTTGACCAATATTTCCTGCAGCACTCTCAAAAATGAAGTGATCAATCTTTGAGTCTAGACGATGCGTCATTTCCTTTAGATATGACAAGCTTAACTCTTTCCCAATGAGGTATGCTCGTACCGCATCGGTTTTTTCGCCTGCATAGATCTCATGGTTGATTTCTCTTATTTTCTTCTTCACTTCGTCGTCAGCATCATAACTTCTCGTGCCTTTAACATAGCACTCACCTAGAAACTGTATTTTTTTATAGATATCAAGACTTTCATCTTCCAAAATTTGTTTCTTACTTCCCAGTATAGCCCATACTGCCTTTGCGATACCAAGAGACATATCAGATGGATATGACATTGTTTCGACTGTTCCGCCCGTTTTCTTCATGAGACGTACTATACTTTCGCCCACTGTATTATTAACTAAATGCCCAATGTGAAATGGTTTGAATAGATTTGGACTTGTGTGTTCCACGAGAATTTTTTTTCCTTTGTGTGTTTTGTGATTTCCGTAATTTTCTGCCTCTTTGCACACTGTTCTCATCTCTTTCACGCGGATTTTGTCGCTACAAACAAAGTTTATATAGCCACCGACTGCAGCAATCTCTTTTACGTGCATTATACTGAGATTTTGCACAAGCAGATCTGTAATTTCAGCTGGTTTTTTTTGAACATACTTTGCAAGAGTAAAGCCGAGATTGACCGTATAATCGCCATGATTATACTCTTTTGGACGTTCTACAACAAATGTTGGTAGCTCAAAATCAGGCCACTCGCCGGTTTTTTGTAGACTTTTTATTTTTTGAATAAGTACCTCTTTAATTGCTTGCTTTGTATCTTGCATTTTCTGTAATTTATTATCTTACCTTTGCATTTGAGTGATTTTTTTTAGTATCAGAGATTTTCTGCCTTACAAACGATGATTCATTATTATGACTGTACTTAGTGTGCTTTGTCGTTAAAATCTACGTTTTTTACTCACCGTAGGTAGGCTATAGATCATGAAAAGTCTCGATTTTGCCTAAAATTACACTCATGAGCGTAAGTCCTATTTGTGTTGCTATAACTTCTTTTCATAATTATCAGCCCAGTATAGTACATTTTCACAATAAAATTTTGTATTGCCTTTGCAGGATCCGAGATAACGAGCTGCCGCTTTCCATTCTCCATCACGACCATTTTTTGTTGCGCCATCGTTTGCAAGTTTTGATGCCATTGCCATTACACCATCAACTAAATTCCATGGATCTGGTGGATTGTTGCCCGTCCGTTTGGCGATGACATCCTTGTATCCGTACCACGTGTCTGACATGAATTGTGCGACACCCATTGCACCACCTGTTCCCTTGTAATTTGAAGGAGGACATGAGACTTTCATTTTTTTATAATTATATCCTAGTTCTTTTGTTAGTTTTTTGAAAAGTTCTTTTCGATTTTCATTCATACGACTTTCTTTGTACGAACATCCCCCAGTATAACGACCTAAATCTGTTTCTACGATGAGCATTCCCAGTAAGAGCCCTTTTCGTACACCGGTTTTTTTACTTGCAAAATCTGCAGCCTCGACAATATCATCTGTTGAAAGTCCCACACCAAGCAGATCGGAGAGCTTTGATTGGATACCTGCTAGTTTTCCATTGATTTCTGAGATCGTTGCAGTTACTTTTTGCACTTCAGTACTTGTGGCTTTCGTGGCTACAGCGATTTGATTTTCTTTTTGCTTCTGCTCTTTGAGTAATTCTTCTTTGTCTTTTTTTGCCACTTCAAGATCTTTTTCAACTGTTTCCAGAGATCCTTTTTTTGTGTTTAAGTCTTTTAGGACCGTGACAATTCGATCGCGTGTATGATCGGAATGATCTTGTGCAAGGAAAAATTGGGTACTCTTATTGTTGCTATAAACTCGAGATGTTACACTATGTGATTTTTCATAGTATATTTGACGCATTGCACTACTCAGTGAGGCTTTACTTAATACAATTTGCCCTTCAAGCGCTTTGATTTCAGATTTTTTTGCAATAATTTCAATTTCTTTACTTTCGATTTCTTTTCTTGTTTTTTCAAGTTCATAGCGCTGTTTTGATAAATTGTTGCGCTGCACGTTTAATTGTTGTTGTTTTTTTTGCTTTTCTTCTTGTGCTTCATTAAGCTTGCTCTCTAATTTTTTAGCATCTTTTTCAAGTTTCTTCTGTTTTTCTTCTTTCTCTTTTTCTTCTTTTTTCTCCTTTGCTTTTTTTTCAGCCTCCTCTTTTTTCTCCTTTGCTTTTTTTTCTGCAGCTTCTTGTTGTACTTTCTCTTGCTGTGATTGCGATGTTTCGCTCTCTTGCTTTTCTTGAGCTATAACATTTGTTGTTGCACACAGTCCTAAAACCCCAGCGAAAAGAAATCCCCAGATCATTGTTTTTCTCTCTGTTTTTGTTCTGTTTTGCACACGTATATCATACCATACTGGATCACCCTTCTTCATACTGGTTGGATATTCATACTGCCTGAATACAATGCTATCTCCCCAAATAACCACTACCTATCCAATCGCGCACGCTCACAGCTACAAGACCTCTCAAAACGCTTATTGATCCCTATACACTGCTCATTTTTGGAAGGTTTCTGGCGCGTGAGAGAATGCGCTTAATAGATAAGTTATATGGAGATAGTATAAGAAAAAGACTTGTCATTTGATTGATCAAGTCTCCTTCATGATTTACTTTGCGCCTTCTTTTTTCTCTTCTGATGCTTCCTCACTAGATTGATCAGAATCATCAAGTGCACCCTCGACTTTGCTTACATCTGCATCGACTTCGTCGTCAGCTGCATCAACTTCTTCCTGCGTCCGCGGTGCAATCACTGAAGCAACTGGTGTTTGTTCATCTGTAAGAATTTCAATATTTTCACTTAAATTTAGGTCGGCTATTGTAATACGGTCCTCAAATGTTTCAATTTTTGTAATGTCAACTGTAATTTCATGTATCAAATCACCTGGTAATGCACGTACTGTAATTGACTCGATATGATTGAGTGTGCCACCCATGTTTTTAATTGCTGGTGATTCTCCGGTGATTACAATTGGGATGTGTGTTTCTACTTTTTCATCCATGCGCACATGGAAGAAATCGACATGTATAATCTTATTTGTGATTGGATTTACTTGAAAATCGTGAATCAGTGCCTTTACTGGCTCTGACTGCCCAATTTCTACAGAAACGATTGTATTTGTGCCCGCTTTTTCAAAAGTTCGCGTCAAGCTTGTAGCATCCACCCAAACATTTACTGTTTCAAAGCCATGTCCGTATACGACTCCTGGAATACGATTGTTTTGTGCTTTACGAATTTTGCGTCCAGTTTCTTCTCTTTTGCTTACTGCGAGGTTGATCTGTTCCATATGCTCGTCAATTCTAGAAATTATATATATCTTCTACTGTTGCTCTACAAAATCATGTATGTTTGTACCTTCTTTCTGCAAGTATCTGTGGACGTTTATTACATCATCGTCATTGATGGGGTTTTGACTAAACATTTCTCCAGCTTCTGTATCATGCACATCAACCATCACACCAAATGTCATCATCCCTACATCATTTTGCGTAATAAATACCATGATTGCACTATTACATTTAGTGCATTGCACATGCATAATCATACGATCTTCACTATGACCAACTGGCATCGATTTGAGATCTTCTTGACTAACTTCACATACTGGACATTTCTGTGGGATCACCTGCTTGTGCTTGTGTTCAAATTCCATACAAAAAGTATCTTAGCGTAATTAAAGGAAATTGGCAAGGGGTTTGTCAGTACATTTATTTCGGGAGTTTTGCCATCTTATTAATTATTATCTCATATATTATCAATGCTGGAAACAGCCTTTCATACTGTTTTTCGCCTTTTTATAGGCTTTTTAGTTTGCTCAATATGACTCTTGAATGTTTTTTGCAAGTACTTTTTCTCGGTGTCTATAGACACTTTGCACAATACCAATTCCTAATGCCATACTTATTATAGCGCTTCCCCCATAGCTTACGAATGGCAATGGTATGCCCGTTACTGGCAATACACCCATATTCATACCTATATTTACGGCAACATGGACAAATAATAGTATCGTGATTCCAACTGTCAGAAAGTATCCAAATGCGTCTCGTGCATATAGTGCAGTCACTCTGAGTCGCACAAAAACTACTAAAAATAAGATGAGTAAAAAGGCTGCTCCTACAAAGCCAAATGCTTCCACATATGATGCAAAGATGAAATCTGTGTGTTTTTCTGGAAGAAAATTGAGTTGAGACTGCGTTCCATAACCAACACCGCGACCTGTTGCGCCACCATTACCTACAGCAATCATAGATTGAATGACATTGTATCCAGTGTTTTTTGGATCGCTCTGCGGTTGGAGAAAGTTTGTAATGCGTGCTTGTTGATATGGCGCTAGCACACTCCACGAGAGTACTGCAACAATAGCACCTAGTATCACAAATCCAAATAGGTAGCGCTTCTTGATTCCAGATGCAACAATCATCCCAAACCAAATAGCTACAACTACAAGCGCAGATCCAGTGTCGGGTTGTCTGAGTGTGAATCCTGCAACAATCCCCATTATAAAAAATGAGCCGATGATTGTTGGTACTTCGCCTAGCTCAGTTCTTTTTGTAGAGATGAAGTGTGCGAGAAAAATAATCAAACTAATTTTTGCGAATTCAACGGGTTGTACTTTTGCAACTCCAATATCAATCCATCCTGCCGTCCCATTTACTGTAACACCAAACATGAGTACATAGGCTAATGCACATAGTGCAGTCATGTATAGCAGTGTTGAATATGTTCTTAAATGATCGTAATTTATTATTCCAATAGTAATTATTATTCCGATTCCAATGCATGCATATATCAGTTGACGCAAAAAAAGACCTGCTGTTTCGCCTGCACCAAACATACTGTAAATTATTGTAAGTCCTAGACCACTGATTACACTGACTGTTAGAATCAATATAAAGTCAAGGTTGAAAAAATGCCTTACTATCATAGATCATTCCCTGAAAAAGATTGCTATTTCTACCGACTTCCAGTACTGCTGGGCGCGTATTTTTTGATGAAATTTTCTGAGTCATATACGTTTGCTTCAACCTCTACTTCCATTGTTGTGATTTTTCCTGGGAAACGATATGGCCACGACAGTGAGAAGTCTCTTTGACGATATGCAATTAAATCACGCATAACTGTTTTGTTTACTGCAATTGGTTTGTTTTTTTCATTTTTTAGGATTACGATAACACCAACATCCTGAAAATCAAATGTACTTCTGTTGTTTACGATGCCAAATGCTTGTGCATAGTTGATTCCACTTTCTACTGTACCGAACCGTTCACCACTTACTACAAAGTTTGGATCTTCGTAGTCAACAAATTTTACCCATTGAATTTCTTTGCTATTAATTATTGCTTCTGCGCGGGCAGGCACTGTATTTGATGGGATGTTGAGCTCTGCAATGTAACGAGATTGACTTGGTAGGGCAAAACTTTCATTTTCTACTCGTTCGATCTCGATTCCTTCTGCATCACGTAAGACAATTACATACGGTATTTTCTTTGCTCCGTAAATTGAATTTGGATTTTTTATTTCTACAATAACATCATAGCGTCCTTGTCCCCCTGTGACCATGCTAACACTTTTTATTTCAAATGGCTTTGCTTCAATCACATCTGGACACGAGACACAGACCCCACCACAATCAATACCTTGTTCGTTTTGGTTCTTTTTCCCGTCACTGCACGATGCTGGTGCCTGTAGCATATTCCACAGAAACCACCCTATCCCTGAAAAGATCGTGAGGTAGATTGCAATGATGACTGTTCTTTTAGTATTTCTCGACATATTGTGGAATAATTTTTTGTCCTTTTATTATACATATCTTCTTTATGACTGTTAAGTCTTCATCTTCTTTTCAGAATAGCTCATCACCACTACGTAATCCCAGAAAATGCGCTCTTCCTGCGGGTAACTCAAGAACACGATCTACTGGTTGCATTGACTTTATTTTTTTGAGCGGTGTCTTATGTGAAACATGATGATTGATCTGTACGATTTTACCTTTTCGGACCCATATAATATCAATATCAAATTGCATATCTTTCATCCAAAAAATTTGCTCTTCTTCTTCTGGAAAAAGAAAAAGCATACCACACTGATTACATATTTCTTTCCGTCCTGATAGTCCTTTTGCCCAACCTGGCGCATCTTTTCTTACCTGAATAAATGTAAGGCTTCCGTTTATATTCATCAAATGATCCGTGTACGGCGAAAAAAATATGAAGAGCCCTATCATACCAATTATTGGTAGAATTATGCTTGCGATCAGTATTCTATGGCTTTTCATAGTGCGTTACTTTGTCTTGTCATTACTGTAAACGTCATCATTAGAAGTATAATTATGACTCCATAGAATACGAATGTTACTACTTTTCCTACTGATTGCGTACCGAGAGCACACAGCGCACCGATTACAGTTAATCCGTAGTATACCAAAAGTACATGCCATTTACGCCAACCTTGTTCAATAAGTCTGTGGTGTAAGTGTCTTGTGTCAGCTTGAAAAATACTCTTCCCTGCCTTTTTTCTTGCGATGATGACCCATAGTGCGTCGATCAGTGGCACAATCAATACGAGTAATGCTGTGCCGATCTTTGCACCCGCAAAAATAGCAAGTATTGCTAACACAGATCCCATGAAATATGTTCCTGATGATCCTGCAATTATTTTTCCTGTGTAGAGATTGATGCAAGTGAATGCGAGCACTGTACCTCCTAGTGCAGCTGTTATTATTGCTACAGGCGGCTGATTTATTTCTGGTCGCAGTGCAAGTATAAAAAGTGTAGCGGATGCGATCATAGTTATACCACCTGCTAAACCATCAATACCATCACTCCAATTAAGTGCGTTTATAATTATTATAATCCACAAAATAGTTATGATTAGGCCGCATACCAACATGAGCCCTGTGTCAAAATTTATTGTACCTATGGATAGTGTCAGTGACTGAATTCGTATACCCATAAGGAATAGTATTACACTGATACATATTTGCATTCCCATCTGGTACTTCCAATGTAGATTACTGAGATCATCATATATTCCGATGATCACAAAGATTCCTATACCGCCCATCATATAGAGCGTTTTTGTGTCGAGAATAAGATTTACATCGCTGATCAGCGCGATAAAGAAACCACTTGCCATTGCAATACCACCAATTCGCAAGGCATGCCCTTTCCCGATATGACGTCCACCTATTGGTGAGCGAAAGAGCGTGGTTTCTCTAAAGATATGATAGAGCACACCGAGTACAAAAACTGTCACCACAAAAGCTATGAGGAATGCTGGTATGTAAAGATTCATAGATCGTAATTGACAGAGAAAAATGATTTAAAGCTTTCTTATTCGTATACCCTCCATAATCATGAGGCAGTAATATTTCTTTTTGCAGTACTTTTTTTGCGAGATCACTGCTGATACTAATGTATGATGATGTCTTTTTTGCGTAGATGTTTGTATTTTTTGTACTTCGCATGCACAAAAGCTCATTAGAGACTTACATACTTGGTACACTTTTTCATAGGAAACTACTTTTTCTGTGTGATATCAATTTCTGTGATTAGCTGAAGTTCTTTTTTTGCCTCATATCATACTTAGGCATATGTTCTCATCTTTGCATTTCTATTTACTTCCACTCGTTTTCTTTACTATTTTTTCGGTTACCCAAAACTCTGTAAAGTACCGCTTTAGGAGAATGCGTGTCTGTGATTCAATTGCCGGCAATGCACCAAGAAATGGAGCGATCACAGGCACAAGCAACCACTGTGTTGCCATGTAAATGTAGCGTTTTTTTGAAAGATGTTCTGGTCGTGGTGGAAGCAAAAGAAAAGATAATGCAATAGAGATGATAAGACCACACATTGCAATTGTCATGAGATAGCGTGTTACTAATGGTAAGTTATGTGCCAATGTCGATTGATTAAATTCAGGACCACCAAAAATCAGCGGTAACCACCCTAGTAATGCGAGCATAAGTGCTGATGTTGCCCATGAATGATGTCCTTCCAGCATCTCAAATCCGATACGAATTTTTTCGAATGTTGGAATACGCTTATTTGGCCACAGTGCACGCATGATGATGGGAAAGTTTTCAATGCCGTACGCCCATCGTCTTTTCTGCTTGTATTGATTTACAATTGTTTTCCAGTAGGATTCTGCAAGCACAGCATCCATCGATACAGGTACATAGATTGGTTTCACAGCGTAGTCACCGTCGAAATAGGCATACCCTTTCCAGTATATGATTGAGTCTTCGCTGATCATATTTACTGGCCAATACCCCATTTTGATAATTGTATCAAATGGCTCAGCATGCGATGAAAATGTTACCATCTCACGTCTTGTGCTTTGAAACATATGCCAAAATGATGAACTTGTGACGATCACGCGTACGAAGGCGTTTGTCTCCCACAGATTGTTGTGGTACAGCGGAATTGGTTGATATGCTCGTTGTAATCTTTTTGGTTCAGTGATGTATGCATAAGTAAGTGCTGCAAAATATTCTGGGTGTGCTACTGATTCACAATCAAAATTTGAAAGAATTACATTTTTATAGTCGATCTCTTTGTCATCACAGTATTTTTTTAGTTTTTTTGCTGCGTACGTTGCATTTGATGCTTTACATTTCATCTCTCCGTCTGCTACTTTGTGCGTTGACACTATAAAGTCTCTGAATACGCCAGCGTATTTTTGTCGCAGGAAATCTACTTTGATTTTACGTTTTTCAGGATCTTCTCGCTCTTCTGTTGCTAGTAAAATTATAATCTTGTCATTTGGATAGTGACTCACTTGCAAACTCTTAAGGGCTGGGTCGATATTCTCAGCAACTTCTGTCGCTGTAGGCAGCATTACTACATGGACAATCTCTTCCCATGGTACTACCTGATCTTGGCTAAATGACTCTAATTCACCCAATAGGACTTTGTCTTGTGATAGCATTGTGCGAAGGATTTTTTTCTGCTTTTTTTCTTTGGTGTGTGCTAGCAACTCCCAATTTGCGCGAATACGATTTTTCACTTCTTCACGATACTCGACTAAGTTTCCGACACCTCTACACCTAGCTAACCAATCGATTTTTTGATCATTTTTTAATCTTTTATACGCCTTTATGGAATAGTAAGAGATGAATATTGTGCGGTGAATCCAATATATATCAAATGCGATAATAAAAATAGCAACAGCAATGGGTACAAAAAAAGAGAAGACAACCATGCCAATAAGCGTTGCCCATGTCAGAATTGCAGGAATAACCTCTAGCGATCGCTGTTTCCAGTACTCTTTTTTATTTGTAGTTTGAGGACTTGGAAATGTGAATTTTTTTTGTGTCATGTTCCTATAATATATCACATGCAATTTTTTCTCGCATTACTTTTTTTTCTTTTGTAGTACATTAGTAAAACTTTCTTTGTCGTCAATAATTTTACATGTTTTACCCCTCCTAATTGTTCATTATTATACTAATCACTGCGACGAGAAGTCCTATATGGGCAAAAAATCCTCCTAGTAGTAGTACATATGCTCCGATGCGGAATTTTTCATTGTATAATATAAATGCTAAAACTAGATCTATCAGATAGAAAACAATTCCCATTGCTATTAAAATATATGGACTCCACCAACTACTACGAACACTAGCTCCGAAGTAGACGTTGTATTGTAGCTTGATCAGAGCTTCAGTTGGTTTTATATTAAAAAACAGTAGTACAAAAGCAAAAAATACGAGCATCCCAACTAGAATACTAATCCACTGTACAATTGCATTTTCTAGAAATTGCGTGTTTTCTGTTGGCTTTCTCCCAAAGTCGACGATCCGTCTTCTGTACTGTGTGATTAGTGTATTTTGCATAGCGTTATTTTTCTCTCCTTTATTTTATATCAATTTCTGGTTTTGAGATGCTTTCTGGTGCTATTATTTTTTCTTCACGACCTGTAATACGCATAACATCACGATCGATTTTTCCAAACTCTTTGTATGCTTGATTGTACTGATTTACAGAAGTAGTCATTGTTTTACCAAGTTTTCCCATAAATAGGTCAAAACTATTCCAATGCTTTGATAGTTCTGTGATTCGCTTTCTGATTTGCTTAGCATTGTCTTCAATTTCAAGCGCTTTTAAGCCTTGTAGAACTGTCTGAAGATATGCAAGAAATGATGTAGGTGAAACAATGACAACATGCTTATCTCGAAAAGCATACTCAATCATATTTGTCGTATTTACATTGACTGCCCCTACAGTATTTACTAGTAAATCATAGTAGATCGCTTCTGATGGAATAAACATGAATGCAAACTCTGTTGTTCCTTCATCTGGTCTGATGTACTTTGCTGTCTCGTCAATTCTTGTTTTAAGATCTTGTTTGAATATTTTTTGATAGTACTCCTTTTCTTCACGCGAACCACTTTCAAGTACACGCTCATAATTTTCGAGAGAAAACTTTGAGTCTATGGGTACGATTTTATCTTTTACAAATACTGCAGCATCCACTATTTCTCCATCTGAAAATTTATATTGCATACTGAAAGAATCTGGCGGCAATGCATTTGCAAGAACATGCTCAAGGATGTACTCACCTAACACACCACGCTGCTTCGGATTTTTTAGAATATCTTGTAGATTTTTCAGTTGTCCGCTAAAATCGACGATTTTTTGATTGGTCTTATCAAGATCGCCAAGTTTTTTCGAAACATTGTCAATGAGTCTGTCGGACTTCAGTGTGATCTCGGTGATTATTTCTCGCGCTTCGCGGAACTGGTTTTGTCCTGCACGATGTATGTTTTCTAGCTTTTCATCCACATCACTACGTAACCTCTCTCCTGATGAGTCCATCAGCTCAAGTTGTCTTGCAATAGCATTCATTTTCTCGCCATGTTCTGATGTATTGCGATTCATGAATAGAAGCCATATGTTGATGACTGCTAGTATTGTTAGAATGATGAGAATAATGAGTATTGGGTCCATCGGTAGGTTTTTTATTTTTTTTGCTCTATCTAGTCACATGGCTTTTTTACAGTATTACTTTGATGCACCTCACTATCAACTTTTACCTTTACACTGTCAGAATTATTCGTAGACATTTAAATACTGCTAAAATTTTTCATCTATATAGATTTATTATAAGATGTATTCCTCATCTCTTAATTTCCGCAATAAAACGTGCTAGTCGCGGGACCATGTTGATGATTGCGTCTTGTGGTCCTGCAAAAAGTTCAATAAGGAAACGATCCATCATTTCAATGCGATAATGAAAATCCTCCATAGTTAATGCCATATACTTTATTTCATGCCCAATCTCAGCTTCGATTGCTTCGATGACTTTGAGAAGTTTTTCTCGCTTGATGTCATCACCTACAACTAGTAGGTCAATTGCACTACGATCATAGTTCATAAATACACCACTAATCATCACGAGCTTTATATTGCCGACATTTTTAAGGTTTTTTACTTCACTGCAATGTGGATATACATTTGATTTGACAAACAAATTTCTTAGTTCTACATAGTACACGAATGACTCATTGAGTATATAGTGTTTTTTTCCATTTTTTGAAACTACTCTTATTAAGCCAATTTTTTGTAATGCTGTGACGTTTTTACGGACTTCTGTTGGTGTGACCTGTGTTTTTTCCCGCACATCACTTGTTGTGAACTGTTTTCCCGGATTTAGCACAAAAAACCGCATGACGCGGGCACGCGATTTTGATCCCATTAGTGTTTCTAAAATTTCAGGCATAGTTAAGGCTTATTTCTGATCTCATTTACAGTGGATTTTAGTTTTTTTGGTAGAGTATACTGTAATACATCCCTACTTATTTGACTCTTTCTTCTTATTTCTCAGTGTACTATTTCTCATGCAAAAACTCAACTGTTCTTGTTCATATCTTTTTGAAGCAGCACAGTTTGCAACTATAGCATATTTTTTTATACTTTAGAAGAATATTCTTTGCTCAGTATTCTGTAATGTACTTTATGCATTAATCTCTATAGCTTCCTTATAAACACTCCTGTATAATAAAGGTATTAGATCGTGACTATATTTCCTTCTCATTATATGGCTACACGCAAGAAATCCAAGAAAAAACCTTCTCCACAACTTCGTCTACATGTCAGTGATGTTTTTGTTGCTACAAGCGCGAAGAACCGTACCTATATTGAACAGATTAATCTTACTGGACATAATTTTACGCAAAAACATCTTGGTACGACGTGTGGGTTTTTTGTTGTTCGTGACAAAAGCTCCTGGAATGCGCACATCGTACACTTCCTTACCGCAGAATACAAAAAGGAATATTTTTCTCGACCAAAACGTTCATTGTCAGAAAGTTTTGTCGCAGCTCTGCATCATACGAACCGCGCTCTTTCTGAACTTGCAAAAAATGATTATATCAATTGGATT
>CALIRC010000119.1 GCA_938044295.1 Minisyncoccota bacterium | reverse complement strand
AATCTCAAGATAATCACAGTACTCGCCAAGCAGTTTTTCCAAGGGTGTAATCACACGTTTTTTCTCAGGGGGTTTATGCATAAAATTTTTGCTTCATTTAAAACCAATTGTATCATGCAGTGTTCAGTATAACTTTGACAGGCTCTAAGAAGTTGCAGTGAAGTATACGAAGAAATTATATAAGACTTACGCACTTGGTGCACTTTGTCGTTAAAATCTCCGTTTTTCACTCACCATAGGTAGACTATGGCTCATGAAAAGCCTCGATTTTGCCTAAAATTACACCAAGTGCGTAAGTCCTATATAATAAACTGCAAGCCTGACACAAAAAAGAAAAGCAGAAAAAAGGGACAGATAATTGACATAGTGTCCTATTAGATCTATGATGGGAGATACTAATTTCTAGGGATTATTCCAGATGAATAGGCGCAAAAAGCGGCAAATTCTCACGGAATATCCATGCGCGAAAGGACGAATTTTATCAAAGATTCTAAAAGTCTGTTAGCAAAGATAAAAGATCTCTTACGCACTCTCAGAGCGCTTCTTTATCGTGCAGAACATTTACTAATAACTCTGATAAGAGGTAAACTTTTTTTTCTGCTTGGACGATTTGTACGTACAAATGGCAGTCTAAGTGCAATGATCGTGATTGTCCTCTTCGTAACAGCAACAAACCTCTCAGCAAAATACGACGAGAATGAGCTCGTCGGCTACTGGTCAAAAGAAGGAAACAAAAAAGAAACAGTTCTCGCCGCAAATAAGACAGAAGGCAGTCTAGGAATTGACGGTACTGACGAGGCAACTCAGCAGCTAGCACTTGGTGCAGATGTCGAGACAAGGAAGCAGGCACCACAGATTAACTCAAAAAACGCAAACACAGATGACTTTGTGATCGACAGTGCAGAGCTTTTTGTGATCGGAATAGAAGATGGAGAGCTCACTGACAAGGTAGAGATTTATACTGTAAAAGATGGTGATACTCTCGGTAAGATTGCACGAGAAAAAAATGTATCTGTAAACACTTTGTTATGGGCAAATGATATCGCTGATGTAGATGATATTAATCCTGGAGATACACTGTTTATCTTGCCTGTTTCTGGAGTGAAGCACAAAGTACGCGCTTCTGATACCATAGAAACCATTGCAAAAAAATATAAAGCACAAGAAGCGGAAATTCTCGCATTCAATGATTTACCAGCAAATGGTGAGTTAAAGAGTGGTCAAGAAATCATCATACCAAACGGCGAGATCGAGCCACCGCCAAAACCAGCACCAACAACAGTCGCAAAAGAATCTTCATCATTCCTGCCAATCCGTGCTGAAATTTCCACGCAGACCAAAGGACGCTACGCGCACCCACTCCCAGGATCTAGACGCACGCAAGGCATTCACCCTACGAATGCTGTAGATCTCGCAGCACCGATGGGATCAAAAATCTATGCCGCCGACAAAGGAAAGGTAACAAAAGTACTTGGCAGCGGCTGGGGAGGAGGCTATGGGAAGCATGTAGTCATTACACATAATGATGGAACAATTACACTATACGCACATCTCTCCAGTATCGGTGTAAAGAAAGGTCAAAAGGTAAAGAAAGGTCAAGCAATTGGACGCGTCGGAAGTACAGGCCGCTCCACAGGACCGCACCTCCACTTCGAAATACGTGGAGATATAAGAAATCCATTCTAACATCAAATGAGTTGCCTCCACTGAGAAAGCAAAGGCACAAAGGTATGGAAAAGATTTACAAGAGCCAAAAATACGGAAAGATAAAAGCACAGTGAAGTCCTGTGCTTTTATCTTTTTAAGAATCTTTCAAAGAAATGAGAGATCTAATTATCGACGACCCCATTCAGATTGCTTTTCAAAAAGCAGATCATGCATCTCCCAAAACTTACCTTGCACTGCAGCTGCTTCTGTCGCCTCTGCAGCAGCCTGTGCATATGGATGAATTGACTTGAGTGGAAAGTGTTTATAGACAAGTGCTACTTCATCATCTGGATATTGTATAAAGTACTCACGAAGAACTTCTGCATACGAGGCACATGCAGGGCATTGGATATCGCTATACTTCGTGACAATTACTTTTGGTGTTTGCGATCCTTTCGTATGGACATTCTCAGGAATCTCCTGAACAGTTGCAGTGGCTGCAGTTTCATCAAAAAGCGCTTTCATTTCTTCTACATCATTAGGGAGGCGATCTTGTAAGACACCATTGATGAGAAAAGTCGGAGTCGAACGAGCACCAATCGCAGTTGCTTCACCAAGGTTATCAGAAACACGTTTTGCGACAGCTTCACTTGCGATATCGAGTTTAAATTTTTCTACATCGAGACCGAGAGTCTCAGCGTAGGGCACAAACTTCGATTCAGAACTCGTAGGTGTGGTAGATTCTAATCGCGCCAAATAAATAAGACCAACAACAAAAAGGATAAATGCCACGATACCGATAGTAATATACTTCTGATTCATAACAAGAGCGTATTAAATGTAAAATATACTATACATTATAGACCATCGGCAAATAAAAAGAAATACGCACGTTATTCTTTCTGATCAGGAAGAAGTGTATTAATCATTTCCATATCTTTGCAGTCATAATCCATAGCAGGGGAGTAAAAGCTTTTACGCGGTCCATAGCAATTATCTCCTTTATTACGAGGAAGTGGGGTAATCAGAGGAAAGAAAAATCCGATATTACGTGCAGTCATTGCACTGTAAAGATTTTCCAAAGTATGATGGCGAAGCGGTGTGGGCATGCTAGCAAATACATGCATGTCATCATCCTTCTGACCATTCCAATCAAGGTACACAAACGTATCAATATCTAGTGAGCGCCACCGTTCATGCCACATCAACGGCCAACACCAGTCACCTTCTTGTTTCCAAAACTTTGTAAAACAAGGACCACCTTCAACATGACCATCTGGCCACAAACCAATTCCACCTTCGATAAAGTCAAAATGTTTGAGATATTTTTCACGCGTAATCTCACCAGTTTGTGCACCGATCAGAATTTCGATACCGCGTGCATCAGCATAAGAGCGCATTTCACGAATGACATTATCTACTTTAGGAAATCGTGTGCTCTCTTCTTGATGATGGATTTGCCCAAACAGAAACACACGTACACCAACATCCATAGCGTCACGAGTAATCTGACGCAAATAGTTCTGATACTCTTTTGTCTTGAGGGAGGGTTTACAGGTATGTTCGCCCCAGAAATGTTTGCTATGCTTGCGACACATCTCAGAGAAATCAAAGAGGCGATTCTCCTTGCGATAAAGGTAATCTGCTTTACGGTCAATTGCCTCTGCAATAAACATGCCATAGACCGCATCTGGCCGGTCTAATTCTAGAAGAATGCGCTGCGCTTCTTCAAAATCTGGTGGCTTGAGCCACGTTTCAAGTGCACGATGAAAATAATGACAGTCACTCTCGCGTGCAAGGGGAATGTCTACTTCTGGCTTGTTATAATCACTGAGGAGTCCATCTGCTACGCAACCCTCTTTCTTAATCCGTGCTATATCTGGACGCACTGGCTTCCACAGACGAATAGAGGGTACAACAATCTCCACACCAGCTTTATCATCGATTGGCGGTACATCTTGATTGAGATAATAAGGATCCAAACCTTGTGGGAAAAAGATAAATCCAATTGCAAGAATGCACACACCCAAAAAAATAATCACAAATCGTTTGCGAGGCCTGCGACGCTTTCCAGAAAAAAGTGAATGTCCCATACACTAATATACTAGTATAGAATAAAAATTGAGAAAACTAAAATGAGCTAAATTAGGAGGGGGTGTATAAAAAGCACTAAACCACTTGACGAAAACAGGGCAAGGCTGTACTATAGAGGGCACTCATTACAGGAAGAGGGGAGTAAAAGCCCACAAATGGGCCTTTTCTTTTCTGAAAATTTTATTACAGTTGATAATATACGATTATGCAAAGCAAAGTCATTGCTTTCAACAACGAAAAACGCGCTCAAAGTGCCAATGCAAGTATGCCTCTTCGCAGTGGAGATGTTGTGAAAGTACACAGAAAGATCAAAGAGGGAAATAAGGAACGAATACAGATTTTTGAGGGAATGATAATCGCAGTCAAAGGTGCACAAAGCAGCTCCCGGACAATCACTGTACGTAAAGTCTCACCAGGAGGGTATGGTGTTGAAATCGTCGTGCCAGTAAACTCACCAATGATAGAAAAAATTGATCTTGTAAAGCGTGCAAAGGTACGTCGTTCAAAACTCTACTATGTTCGCGATAAAGCAGCGAAAGCACTACGGTTCAAATTCACTGACGCAAAAGACCTCAAACTACCCGAGGTAGCAGTAGCAACAGCAGCAACACAAGAAAAATCAGAAGAAAAACTAGAAGAAGATAAAAAAGAAGAAGGCGAGGAAGCAAAAGAAGAAAAACCAGAGGAAGATAAAAAAGAGCAAGTCAAAGACCAGGATAAAGCATAGGGGAAGAGATTGCATAAATCTTTTCACGTATGCTTTTTTGCACTATACTATTAAAATAGTGTAAAAAAATAATGACGTCTCACCCACGCTCGCCTGCCCAAGTTTTTCGCATGTGGAAAAGTTTAGGCAGGCTCGGGTGCTGCAAGAAGGCGATAGAGGTAGATAGGCTGGCCTGTCACAAAAAATAATGTCACAAGGATACGACATTTAGTATGAGGACTTCCTCACTTTAATACAATGTGATGCACAAACACTACTTTTTCTGCAAGGCGTACTGACGTACGTCGTCAGAAAAAGGAGTGTTTGTAACGAAGCAGTGTGCAAAGTGAGGAAGTCCTAAGTATGATAACGCCAGCAACGCTCGGGTGCTGAAATTGGTAGACAGGCTAGGTTGAGGGCCTAGTGTCCTTTTAGGACGTGAGGGTTCAAGTCCCTCCTCGAGCACAAGCTCTTTCCGGGAGTTAAAGGAAAGGGGTTGGGAAACAGGAGTTTCCCAGAGATGAAAGTCAAAAAAATATGGGTTTCGTAAGAGCTCATAATGTGGTAAAAAGCATATGCAGGCACGCTTAGCTCAGTTGGTTAGAGCATCTCGTTTACACCGAGAGGGCCGGGAGTTCGAGTCTCTCAGCGTGCACAAAGTTAAAGGGAAGAACGCAAGGCAGTACGTTTAAAAATTTGCACTACATTATACGCTGATAAGACGCGAACCAAAGGGGGTCGGGGAAAAGAATTTTCCCCGCAGCGGAAGTCTTGAAACCGCAGGGTTTCAAAGAGCGAAGCGAGTTCGAGTCTCTCAGCGTGCACAAGTTCTAAAAAAATACAGTACAATTGTGTTTTGAGAGTATTTTTTACTACGGCACTGTAGTAGAAAATCCTGTCTAAGCCAATTAGACGTGCCGGGGTAGCTCAGTGGTAGAGCAAAGGACTGAAAATCCTTGTGTCGAGAGTTCGATTCTCTCCCCCGGCACAAAGATAAAAACCCCTGAGGGGGTTTTTATATTGTGTGTGAGAATCAAACGGGGTATGAGGTCAGGAAACTAAGGTTTCTCGCGGCAAAAGTATGGAAATCGCAGGGTTTTAAAAAGCGACAGCGAGTGAGATGCTCTCCGCAGCATATATGCAAAAAGAAATGCATTACTGCAAGTTTCTATGTTGACGAAGCGATGTCAGTACTATATACTACGCATTACGTAGGATTGAAAATGTAGATTATAGCCTGGGACCGTAGCTCAGTGGTTAGAGCAGGGGACTCATAATCTCTTGGTCGCAGGTTCAAATCCTGCCGGTCCCACACACAGTCGCTCAACTCAACCTATTGTCCGAGAATGATCAGGTAAGCGACGTGTCAAGAAAAAGATTTAAACAGAAAATAAAGAGCGTCCACGTTTTCGTAAGCGAGTGTCGTATAATGGTTATTACACCACCTTGCCAAGGTAGAAATGGCGGTTCGATTCCGCTCACTCGCTCAGGTAAAATAGACCACGAGAATCGCTCTATGGAGCGATTTTTGTTTTGCAAAAAGATGTGACCAGTGAGGAGAATCGAAATATCATGATATATGATTACTTTTTCCCAGGTTGCAGTCTCTGCATAAGGCTTGCAGATTAGATAGGGAGTTGTCACCCCCTTTTGAAAATGGAATTATATGGTCAATATGGAGCTCAACATTTGCATCTGTTGCGGGACTTTTTCCACAATACACACACTTAAAATTACTTTCTTTAAGAACTTGCATTCTTATTTTTAATGAAATAGTTCTTCAATTCACTTTGTTCTTTTGCGATACACTCCTCACCTTCTTACGATGAGCTGTTTTTTTATTACTAAGAAATTTTTCTCCAGTCTTATATTCTATAAATGACTTGCAGGCTATTTCCCAACTACCGAAATGTCTATATAAAGTATCATAGCTAGGCACGCCCATATGTGAAGTCCACTCATCTCTTGAAGGTCGATGCCCAAGTAAGGTCCAAATTCTCTGCATCTCATCAAGCATCTCCTTTTCTGTGTAATTCGCGCGTCTAGAAACTTTTAAAAAAGTTATATGCTTTCGTTCGAGGTGCTCAATCAAAAAATTCATCACATTTTCCCAAGAGCCAAACTCTCTGTACACTGTATCGTAACTGATTTCACTGACACTATTGAAGTCACTTTTAGTAAAGTCCTTATAGTCAAAAAGCTCAGCAACTCGTTCAAGTTCCTCAATTATTCTCTCGCGTGAAATTTTGTGCGAATAATTGCGATTGTAAGAAAAGTCTTTCATTTTCTACTTTTAAGTCTGATTACGTTAAGTATATCAGAGGGGGCATAAAGCTTATATTTAGTCACCCTATTGTAATATATCATCCTCAGTCTATTGTGAAAATCTGCAGAGCAACGCCTAAATAATTCTTGAAGTGAAAATAGTTCTAACGTCATCCACTGTCTGGCTCAGATAAAATACACCACAAGAATCGCTTTCCTAAGCTGTTTTTGTTTTGCAAAAATAGGTGACTAGTGAGGAGAATAAAATATTGACATTACTACAGGAGGGTGCTATAAATAGGCTACTTTACATAATGCTACGACTAGCAAATCAACAGGAGAAATTTAATGGAATTTATGGTGGCAGGACTCGTCATTGCTGTGCTATACAATACTTATTCTCGCAGAAAGTACTATCTGGCAAACAAAAGAAGAGTGGTAGTGCTGCTCGATATTTTGCGCGATTTGCCAGACATAAATGATAGTCAAGAATGGAGAATGAAATGTCTTGAAGAAGATTTATCATTACTATGACTCACTATGGAGAACTCTCCGTTGGTGAGTTTTTCATTTCAAAAACAGTTCTAACGTCATGTACTGTCTGGCTCAAAATTATAAACGCTCTGACATGCAAATGATGGAGCTTTTGTAATTTCTGTGTGTTTACATGAAATGGAATTGGGTATGATAGTGTACAAATATGAAAATCAAATTGAGAATTCCTATGGTATATTGTGAATTGCAATATTCTTGGTCAGCAATGGGATACTTCGTACCCTATATGAGGATACCCCTTGGATATAAGATTATGGTTCTATCACGAGATGAGGGGTTTTGAGATTGAGGGGTGCAGAACGTTCTCTAGTCAATACCTTCGCAACACTTAGGAGATTTTTTCTAACATTTGCAGAGGAGTTTTCATCTCAATCCCCATATGCAGCCTCTCTTCGTTGTAATACTTTAAATACTCTGGGAGAGCTTCGTTAATTGTAGAAACATTTCGTGGAAGACTATCAAGTAGCTCATCTTGAATTGTTCGATTAAACCTCTCAACATGAGCATTGTCATTGGGTTTGCGTACTCTGCTGTGTCTGTGTCTCACCCCAACCCACTCACTAAACCTTTGACCAAACTCTGGGCCATAATCTGATTGGAGACACGTAAACTCATGTGGAAAGAGATCTTGGGCATCTCTCACAAAGTCTACAGTCCTGACAGCCCCAATCTTTTCACTGGCTTCCGCAAAGCTCCATCTGCTATACAAATCAATCAGTGTATACACATAGATCCTTTTCTTCCTCGTTTGCATCATGTGAATGGTATCCATCTGTACCAAATCTCCTGGTAGAGCCACTCTTGGACGCTCTGTATTCTTGTGAAACCTCTTCCAGGGACTCTTTTTCTTTGTGAGTCCTTTACGATCTAGAGTTCTCTTCACGCTTGATAGACTTACCTCTATTCCATCATTTTTCAGTTCTTCGTGAATGACCTCAGCGCACCTCCCGCGTTTCTTCCTCTTTTGCACAATGCAGTCCACAATCTCAGAATTGAGCTTCTTTGGGTGACTCTTTGGACGAGATGACTTCGTAGCAATCTTCCATGCACCTGCTTCGGGGTACTGCTGTACCCACCTACTGACTGTGGAGGCATGAACACCATAGTATCGCGCTACTGCACGAATGCTTTTCCCTTCACGAACAACCATCTGACAGGCCTTAGCTCGTAGTCGAGGAAGATAGGGGTTCATTGTATATGGCACAACCTTGGAGTTACATGATTTACATCCTGATAGTACAGGGTGTTGCCAAGGTATTGAACCATTACGCAGAGATTGACATAAGTTATCTTTTGTAATATAAATTACTTACCTTAACAAGTAGAAGTGTAGAGATGAAAGTGGCAATCATTGGTGGTGGAATTGTGGGACTTATGGCGGCTTTGCGTTTAAATAACAAGGGTCTAGATGTAACAATATTCGAGGCAAAAAAGTGCGGAAGCGGTGCCTCACTCAAGAACCAAGGAATGATTCATTCTGGTTCTATGTATACACGTTACCATCCAGAAATTGTGTCTATGTGCCAAGAAGCGCAGTCACTTTTTGAAGAATCTTTTGCTCATGCAAAAATTGACTGCAAGCCAAATCTTTACTATGGCTCAAGATCTGATATTTCATCGCTAACATCAAGTTGGGAGAATTATATGATTCCATACACTCAGGTCTGTGCATCTGACGTGCAGGATTATTTTCTGCACCCAAAGGAAAATGTCTATGTTGAAGTACTGAATGAAAGTTTATACTCAACAGACAGAATCATGGGGGCGCTAGTGAGTGATCTGTTGTCGCGCGATGTAAAGATAAGGGTAGATTCTAGAATTGCTCAAATAGATGTTAAGCATGGAAAAGTAGTGGGAGTGTTAGATGCAAATGGGCAGAATTTTGAAGCTGATGTTGTTATTAATGCATCTGGACTCGGAACTAAGAAGTTACTTACGAGTATAAAATCAAGTTATGTTGATTATGTACTTAGTAGGCTAAGTACATGCCTAGTACTGAACAATGTGTCATTAGATCGAGTAATAGTTTCAACTGCTTTTCGCAGGTGTACTATTGCACCGACCGCAGATAGTAAAATTATTGTAATAATGTACGGAGCGAAACAGCACTGGGTTGACGAGGGCTCACCGCTTGCCGTTGTGGAGCAAGAGCTGGATGGTACTCGCAAGGCATACCAAGAAGTTTTCTCAGGAGACATTGCTAATAATAGCTATGAAGAGAATTACTGGTGTGTAAAAACAGAGTTTACAAAAAAAGAGAAAGTTGATAAGTGGATGGTAGATCCGGGATTTAGTAACCTCGACCATTCGATTGATGGCGTCTCCGGATTGTTTACCTGCATACCTGGTAAGTACACCCTTGCATTTCATGCAACGGCGAATCTCGAGGCTTTAATTTTCGGGAGTAAAAATGAGCAATTACCACTCCCAGGAATGCAAGTTAATTCAGTAGAGACGATTGATCTTATAGCGAAAACTCCATGGTCATAAAAATAGGACTGGCACCTTTGAAATTTTCAAGGGTGCCTTTACAATAAGGGTGTAATCCCTCAAAGGATGTAAATATATGATTCTATCAAAGATTGACCACGTAGCAATCATTGCCTCGGATCTAGATAAATCACTCGACTTTTATACCAAGATTCTTGGTTTCACAGAGATGTCACGTATTGAAAGAAAAGAAAGGGAGTCTACTATAGTTTATCTGGATGCAGGCAACTTTAAGGTAGAGCTGTTTTCATTTCCAGACACTCCAAAACGAATGAGTTATCCAGAGGCGACAGGACTAAGGCACATAGCATTTGCTGTAAAAAACTTTGATGCTATTGTAAAATCGCTACATGAGAGAGGTATCATTTTTGAGGGTGAGAGAATTGACCCTACATCACAAAAGAGAGTAGTCTTTTTTATGGATCCTGATGACCTCCCAATCGAAATCGTAGAAGCCTAGATCGCTGAAATTAAGATGATAAAGCATTACTAGGAAAGGGTATGCTTGCAGAGTGCCAGGTCTCGAAGAAATCCCTCAATTCGTCATGACAGCTCTAACATCACCCACTGCTCGGATCACGAAGAAAAATTACACCGCAAACATCACTCCAGCAGTGATGTTTTTGTTCTGACCTAAACCCAGTGAGTAAATGACGTTCGGACTATGATAAAATTATCTACATAAATAGAAATAGAATTAAATGAAAAATAACATAGATTCAAACTTTGCCATCGCAATCCTTGCACTTGTAGCAGCTTGTGTGGGGTTCGCATTTTGGCTAAGTACAGACTCGTTTGGCGAAGAAATGACACAGCATCAAATTGTGAACGTACGACAGGAAAAGTCTAGGACCACACTTAACAAAAATTCATTAATGCTAAAAGATACAAATCCTCCAAGTGCAACACATCCAACAGTAGGTGTGCAAGATGTAAATCAGCCGACTGATCAGTCTGATACTCCTACCACGGGAGAAGTCGACATCACTACATATGCTAATAAACAAGTTGTAGTTGAGCATAGCGCAGACAGTCTAGAGTCAAAGAGTCATGGTGCGAGGTATAGTGCACCCGGACAAATAACTTCCCTATGTGATAGGCTAGGTGAAGTACAGTTACGAGATGCTGATGGAGGATTTCATAGCTTTCGTACCCCTGCAGGAGATATGAGAAGTTACAACAATGATGAATTATGGATAGCAAGTGAATCAGGTCCAGATGCAGCAATCTTTTACTTCGATAATTCTGGTCTTGTTATTGATATATGTCAGCCATTATTCTCTCCAGAAGCCTGTGGAAAATATGAAGAGTTTTCGCCTTACGATGCTTTTGACATCTGTGGAGAGTAGGATATACACCGCACAAAATTCATTTACATTGATTTAGCGCAAAGTAATGCAAGCACTATGGAAGTAAAGAGATTAGTCTTGATATACCTGCTCATAGGACTCTTCTGTGTCTTCGTAGTTGAGTTTGTTCTAGGCGGTCTGGGCATCCCAGAGGTTCAAGGAAATTTCGCTCTCGTTCAGGCTAGCATTGAGTTTATAGGAATTATTTTGCTATGGCCTTTTGCCTTGGTATTAGTATTGACACTAGTCCTAGGTGGTCGCTAAATTTCTGATGCTAGTTCTAACATCATGTACTGTCTGACTCATCTTAAATACGCTACAAGAATCGCTCTACGGAGCGGTTTTTGTTTTAGTAAAACGGGTGACTAGCAAGGAGAATCGAAGTAGCATGATAAAATAAGAAAATAAATACAAAAAGAAAAAATGAATTGGAAGATACAGATTTCACCAAAAGATAAGTTGAAGCGGTTGCGTAAAGGGTATGGCGTGATACTCCCAATTCGAATTCTCATTACCAGCGTATTTCTGTCGATAGCTAATTCTCTAAAAGGAGCATTTTTAGCGTTTTGTATCTCTATCTCTATCACCTATACCTTTTTCATTTTTATGAAATGGTTGTATACCAGAAGGTCGACAGATGTATATTCATATGAACTGAACTCTTTGGGTGTTAAATGTGACCATAATAGAAGTGAACAAACATTTCTATGGAACGAGATTGATTCGTTCTATGTGGAAGGTGATATAAATCTTTTACTAGTCGAACCTGTCAATAGATGGCAGCCTAGGTATAAATTGGTTTACAAATTACTTATTCTTTGACGGTATTATCGAGTATAGGGTAAGGTTAAAACCTAAAAGCATGCTTGAAAAAATAGTCTCCAAATCTTTCATTATCTTCGTAGAAAAGAAGGAAATCAAAAATTTTGAATCAGTAATGGTGTCAAATAAGAAGCCTCGGACACATACGCCAATCAATACAGACCAACTGCACTAGGTTGAGCATTTTGCTGCAGTTTTAACGTCATCAACGATCTGGCTGAGAAAAAAAATACACCTCAGAAGTCGCTAACCAGAGCGACTTTTTTGGTTCTGATATTTACTCTAGTAAGTAAAATATTTGGCTAAGTTAAAACTGTGAGTATGCTGTGATATAGTAAAAATACTAGACTAAAACATTTTTTTTATGAGCAAGGATTACAATCTAAAAATACTTGGCAGTGGGTCATGCAATCTTGTAGATGGTAGAAATGCCTCTAGCATCCTTTTACAAGGCGAGGGTGGTAACATCTTATACGATATTGGACGCGGAATCGCATCTCAGTTAGTGAAGGTAGGATTGAAACAGGATGATATTACCACGATTATTCTGTCACATCTCCACCCCGATCATGTAACTGACCTCATTCCATATTTGCAAGCAGCAACATGGTCAAGTATAGACAAGAGGACTAAAGATTTACATATTTACGGACAGCCAGGAACAAAGAAGTTTGTCGAACAAGTAATTGAACTTTTTGGTGGTAGTGACTTGATAAGAGGTTTTGAAGTGATTGTCCATGAATTATCATTGGGAAAGATGACATTGCAGGGAATGGAATTAAATTTTGTCGACCTTAATCATGCGTATGGATTTGGATTTAGCTGCGGTGATAGGAAGTATGCTGTGATGGGTGATTCAAGTTTTCATGAGACGCTCGTCAAATCACTAGCAAGTGTGGAACTTGGCATCTTTGATGCTGGACATCTTTCAACTGAGGAAATGATCGAACTATCAGTACAGTCACAAGCAAAAAAATTGGTATGCTCTCACCATTATGACGAGCTTGATGAGCAATTGCTGAACCAAAGAGCGAAAGATAGAGGATATAGTGGTGAGCTTATAGTTGCAAATGATTTGAGCGAGTTCAAGCTATAGCTTTGCATTGAGAAAGACGACTTGCAGTTCTAAAGTCATGTACTGCCTAATTAGTTCAACATAAACACGCCACAAAATCGCTCTTCTGTCAGTCTGCGGAGAGCGGTTTTTATTTTGTCAAAAAGGTGACTAATGAAAAAAATCTAAAAAATTGACTTTTATATAAAAAATGATATATTTATATGCTCGCAAAATTGTCGATTTAGAGTATCAGCACTTTACCAATTTGATATACTATTTCAAGGTTGCATAGAGAAGCATCAAATTGTTGGGCTATTCTATCGCAATCTTGAAAAGGGGTTGCTTTTCGCGAAATCAACGTTCACTGACTGAGGATACTATTGATGGATATGAAAAAAATTGAAAGTCTGCTGACTACCGCAATGACTCTTCTTGATATAGATAACGTCAAATCTGCATCTGCAGAAGCTGTCGTCCAAGAGATTTACAATGAATTTGCACAGAAATACCGACCACTTATTCAGGCAGCACCTGCTCTGGCTGAAGACATCTCCGCCGACCTTCTGCCTAGCGTAAAAGCAATAATGAAATTGATAAATAAGATGAAAGCAGACGAAGAAGTGCAGAGTATAATTCTTGAAGCTGCTAAAGTGCGTGCACAAATGCGTAAGAAAATTCTGACTTCGTATACAAAAGCTGGATTCAGGCGTGAGGAAGCAATGGCTTTACTTTTGCTTGATGTAGCAAACACAAAAGCGATCACAAGTAATCTCAAGATGCCGACTTTTATTCCAAACAAAAAATAAAGTCCAAAAAGAAATTGCTGGATGATTTGCAATTTAGCCCACTTACAGCACTGTGAGTGGGCCTTTCATTTCCAAAATAGTCTTACTTATCCATTGTCTGGTTCATCATAAAAAGACAGCTAGAATCACTCTTCCGTCAGCTGACAGAAAGCGGTTCCTGTGTAAAAAAATAGGTAACTAGTGAGAGGAATCGAAATTGATATAATGTACCTCATCAAAAAACGTAGTCATCACTTACAGAGCAACATATGATCGTATACCAGATCTGGATATAAAAATTCTGAAAAGTAGTACTTGTGAAAAAACTCAGTCATAGTTTTATTTTTTAAAATTATGACTGAGTTTTTGAGTGTGTTAGTAGTACAGTGCTCTTCGACACGATCGTCCTCGATGATTTGATAACTTAAGTCGCTCCCGAGCAGATGAAGAGTTGTGCGAAGATGCGTTTTTTCGGTCCTTTTTTGATAGGTTTTGTCGTAAAAGTAAATCCAGCATCACACAGGGCACTCTTATATACTGCGATCGAGTTAAAGAAGTCATGTATGCCAACGTCTTTGTAGTCCCCTGTGTCATCAGCAATGAGTACGGTATATGGACTATCTGACGTGAGGTTTTCTCTCCCTTCAGGAAAATCGAGTTTTACATTTTGGAAGATTCCATTAGCAATGATGTCAGGATCCGTGATTGTAAACACAAACTTCCCGTCAGGAGCCATGAGAGATCGTACATGCTTCATTGCTAAACGAATCTGCTCAAATTTCATCTCCATAAAAACAAAATGTGAAACGATAAGAGAGAATGCAGGATGAATTTCAGAAATACGTACAATATCCTGAGCGCATGCGATGTCACCATGTACTAGATGTGTAGTCTTCGCGCTAAACGCCATTAACATCTCAAGTGAGATTTCAATAGCGACTTTTGTGTTAGCAGTAATACTCTCGATGAGGTGCCCATCTCCTGGACCAATTTCCAGTACAGAAGGGTACGAATGATCCCCAATTACATTTTGTAAAGCGCATTCTGCACAATCCTTGTATCCATTGCGCGTAGAAAGTTTATAGTACTGTACAGGGCTGTAAGTTCTATTGGTATCTACTGTCATAATTTTGATCTCCTAGCTGTTTCGTTCGTTTCAATTGAAAAAAATGATCCACAAGAGACCAACGTTCGTAAAGAACTGACACAAAATTCTAGCACAAAATTAAAACCTTTGTCTAATTTTTCTTTGCAATACAAAAATTATGTAAGCTCTCGAGCTTTATGTAATTTCGCTATATATTTCAAAAAAATCTCTTCGATACACAAAATTTCTATAAATACAGCACGATGAGGAACACCTTCTGTGGCTCTTTCTTTTTATATTCACAATATATCACAGCTCTAACATCATCCACTGCTGTGCTGCGTCATAATGTATGACTGTGGTCTGACTCAGATAAAATGCACGACAAAAATCGCTCTTCTGCCAGCTGGCAGAGGGCGATTTTTGCACTCTAATCTTGGTTTGCAGTATTTTCTAGTATAATAAAAGTAATAATTGTAAATACATATTTTATGAAGCTTACAGAAAAGGTGATAGTGATTACAGGAGCAAGTGACGGTATAGGGAAAGAAATTGCACTGGGACTTTCTCAGGAAAACTGCCTTCTTGCATTGATTGGAAGAAATGAAAAAAGATTAGCGAGTGTACAGAAAGACTGCGAAAAACGTGGTGCTAAAAAAGTTGGGATCTATTCCTGTGATGTGTCATCACTAAGTAATGTTGCACAAACAGTACAGTCGATTATAAGCGATTTTACGGAGATTGATGTTCTGATAAATAATGCTGGCATTTGGCAGAAGCTTGGACAGATTGATGAGATGGAGGATTCTGTCGTTGATGCAGTAATCGATACAAATTTGAAAGGTGTGGTATATATGACGAAACATGTTCTACCAGCATTACGTAGACAAAAAGAGGCAATCATACTGAACATTTCGTCAAAGTCTGGCATCGTCGCACAGGATGGACAAGCAATATATACAGCAAGTAAATACGGTGTTCGGGGCTTCACAGAAGTGCTCGTAAAGGATTTAGCTGATACAAATATCCACGTTGCAGGACTGTATCAAAGCGGAACAAATACCAAAATGTTTGAAAAGTCAGGACAAGATTTTCCTGTAGAAAACTTCTCAGAACCCTCTGACCTTGCTGATATCGTGACAACAATTCTCTCGCAGCCACCCAAAATCTGGCTACAAGATGTCCGTGTGGAAAAATGTTGACGACAGAAGAAAATCAAAAAGTAACATAATATATTACCCTATGGCAAAAAGAAATTATCTAGTGAGGGAGGTTCAGGTACAGGCAAAAGCTCTGTGCTTCGTGAGTTGCGAAAACGTGGGTATAAAGCAATAGATGGTGATAACGAACTTGCATACAGAGGCGATCCCGAGACTGGAAAAAGAATACCTGAGGCAGATGAAGATTTAGATTTTGACTATGGTGTGTGGATATGGAACATCGACAAGGTCAACGAAATAGTAACTGATAAACATGATGAGATTACATTTTTCTGTGGTGGTTCAAGAAATTTTCATAAATTCATAAGTTCTTTTGATAAAGTGTTTGTACTAGATGTAAGTCCTGAGATACTAGTAAAAAGACTAGAAAGTCGTGAATTAGATGACATGGGCGGTACACGAGAGCAGCGAGATTTCATACTCAAAATGCACAGGTCCAAAAAAGCAATCCTACCAGAAGGAATAGCTATTGATACAGAAAGACCACTCAGCGAGGTTGTAGATACTATCCTTGAACACGTTGGAGTATAGTCCTAACATTGTATCAATCCAATAAAAATATTGACGTATAAACAACGAAATGCTTACATAGGGTTAGCGTTTTTTTATGCAACCAAAGAGGATTCTAGTTATGCTGACACAAACATTTCCAACAGCAATTCTTGAGAATACTGCCACAAAACGTTTTCATCCAATATCATATCGACTTGCTCCATTGCCGGGCAACGATACTGGTCAGGGTGGAAAATTCAGACACAAGTCAATCGGTCACCACACAGATGGTTTCGACACGCTTGAGAGTGCAAATCAATGGATAAAGGAAAACGACAACGCAACATACTATAAGGAAATTATTCTTTGGGATGGTGAAGGTATCCCAGCGGATATTCATTGGTTTGAGTTGAAAATTAATACAACCTGATTATTTTGGACAGGCATTAGCAACGCATACAGAAATCAATCCAGATACAACATGCGACATAACTAAAAATAGCCACATCGAAGGAGCAATCTTCGGGTGGCTCTTTCTTTTTCTTAAGGAACTGCAGTTCAAGTATCAGCTACTGCTGTGCCAAGTGATACAAATATAACTGCAGAATGAACAGTCGACTCATTGATAGGAAATCTTTACTCAACATCATTTTGTGCTCGCGAGCAACTTCGTGATAAATTAGAAGAATTTGAGAAAGAGCTACGAACTGAGCTAGAAAACTATCTTACAAATAATAAGCTAGAGCAAACAGTTGGCTTGCAGATGTTTCTCATGAAAAAAAATATGCAAGCATAGTTAAAAAGTTTAGTTATGATAATTCAATTTCTCGAGACCTCATCTCCCATCTCTAAAAGAAAATTTTCTAACCTATCATCTGTGCTATGAACAGTGACGACACAGTTTTCAAACATCTATACGTATACAGATATATGCAATCTGGATAGCTCTTTTTATTGACAACTGTATAAAAAATGATATTGTTCTTACCAGGCTGTACATTAGAAAACTGGAGCTCAAATGCAAAAGCCGCAAATGATTAAAGGTTATATGAGTACATTGCCTCAAGAAGGTCAAAGACATCTAAAATCATTAAATAAAACTTCATCACAAAACGAAGAAGGCAGGTTTTACCCACTTGTAAGAAAGAGCGCTACTGCATACATAATCATACAAAACTGCATTCTCCCAGAATCATGTATTCCAATATTTGAAAATAGTGAAAAGACGAATGACTATAATTTGTATCGAGCAGGTGTATCTATTTTTGTCAAAGTAAGAACTTCTCAAACGCAGTGTTGTTATCTTGCAGTTCATGACAATCGTCACAATTATTTTCGTGCGATTGGTGGAATTGCTCAACTCGCATCCCCAGAGTGTTTGATGCAAACCGCTATAAAAGAAGTAACAGAGGAACTCTGTATATATGATGCCGTCGCAGAAAAAAAGCGAAAAATATACAATCCAGTGGGTTGCGAGTCATTTCGCTCAAAGAGTTTGGTACACGGTTTTTATGGAACAGGTGTAATGACAGGTTCGATCAATCTAATAGGTTACTATACAAATCCATTAAACCGCGCACTGGAAGCAGTATACATCTGGGATATTACTGAAATTCAATCAAAAATTTCTGTAGCATACGAGGAGCCTTATCCTAAAACACCAGAGAACTCACTATGGGGAAATACAGTTTTTGGAATAAGTGAGGACAGCTCTAAGATACTCGGACTTTACAATGGTCAAGCAGGATTTCTGCCATTCTCAAAAAAGCTTAGCGACAACGAAAAACATCCAATATTTAAATCAGATCCATTTCAAATATTATCAAGGAATTGATCACTATGATCCTGACATAAATATTGTCAGGATCTTTTTTGAATGGAATAAATTTTCTCATATGCATGATACAAATGGATCTTAAAGGTATGCCTACGGTTGTATGACCACTATAAAAAAGTAATTTTACATGAAGGAGTCACATACATGTGATATGCAATGTAAGAGAATATCCATACGTACAGTACTTTGCTATACTCTAGATATAAAAGCAAATTGATTTAGTCGTCTTATGAATCTAAGCAACAACCACCCAATTTTTGAAAAAACATTAAAATATATTTATCCTTGTTACATTGAAAAGGTACAAAAGAAAGGAAGAAAAAAACAAGAAGTAGATGAAGTTATCCTCTGGCTCACTGGATATTCGCAGAAGGAATTAGAAGAAATGCTCGAGAGTGAAGTATCATTAAAAGACTTCATAGACAATGCACCAAAGCTGAACCGAGCAAGAAGGAAAATCACAGGAAGAATTTGCGGCATAAAAGTAGAGGAAATGAAAAAAGGCAGAATGCAAGAGCTGCGCTACCTAGATAAACTTGTAGACGAGATAGCAACAGGTAAAGAGATGAAAAAAATTCTACGAAAGTAAGTAGCTAAGGAGTTTTAGTAGATGAGCACTAAAAAGATGTTCATAAAAATCACTAGACTTTCTTAGGGCAAATTCTCAGTTGGGTAGCACCAGTCAAAAACTACAAAAATTACTCTCGTGAACAAGGCTTAAATCATCTCGAGTGCACAGAAGTATTAAACCCTACTAAAAAAAGTACGAACTTTAGATAGGCACTAGGTCAATTATAGGTGTATGTTGACGTACACACTTCTTGAATTTCACAGGCTAACACTAGAGGACCAATGGAGTAAAAAAATGAAATCCAGTAAGATATGACGTCTATCACCTGTCACAAATACAGATAGTTAGACACATACACTTGTAACCTTACGTAAAAATGCACGGAGTATTACTCCTACAGGATGTCAATAGAAAGTCTATCAAAAAGATCGTAGACAGGTGCATAATCGGCATAAAAATCACCTCTTTAGTGTGTTACGCTTCTGTGGGTGGAAGTTGTGCAAATAGACTATTTCCTGTTAAAATATAAAAAAGTAAACATCCATAATGGAGTTAATATGGCTCGGAATTGGACTTATAACAGCTTTCGTAATATCACTCGCACTAATGTTTGTTGGTGTGCACTTTTTTAGAAGCTCAGGCAATCACAAAAATGATCTAAAAATTGCAAGTATCTTGGCTGGTGCTGTGAGTGTCGGCGGTATCATGCTCCAACTCAATCTGCTCCTTGGAATAGTTGCATATTTCGCATGTCTATTTCTAATAAAAAAAATACTTGCCTATAGTTACGTGGGAGCATCTCTTTTTTTGCTCACATTTGGGTTGATTATGAGTGTGGTAGCAGAAATATTTGCGTAAAAGATGATAGAGGGGAATCATTAATGTCAGACCTAAAATAAAGATTTCGTCCGCATTAAAAAATAATAAATATAACATAAAGAGTATGAAACAAATGCTTGCAATGGCAATAGTACTCATTGCGCTTGGCGGATGTACAGACAAAACAGCAGAGCAAAAATATCCTAAAAATACTACAGCAAGTCCTTTGGAGCAAGAGAATGTAGGAGAAAAAATAGATGAAAAAATGATAGCAGAGGATCCTCTAGAAAAGTTTCGAGAAAGTTTTGCTACAAAAGATTTTGCAGTAAAACACAACCAACTTCCAACATTTTACTTTGAAAAAGGGCAGTATGTACGCTTCGGTGACCCAAAAGAAAAAGAGGGTCACAAGTACTACATATTTAAAGACGGCAAAGGTTTCCTCATCATGCCAAACGAAAAATCATTTCAAGAATACGAGATCACACACAATGCCGTAAAAACAATCGCGAACAATAAAATGACATTTATCGTTGATTTTCTCGCAGATACAAAAAATGCATCATGGAAAAATGAAGGTGAGTACTTTGTCACAACCTCCCCAATCACAGTGACAGAGGATCTAGGCGGTACAAGTCTAATTGATGCAAAAATAAAAATCAACGAAAAAACAGGGTATCTCACAGACGTCTTTCTAAAGGATGCGGGATCAGATTGGTTTACAATTGGTTTTGAACTCACTGAAGTGCCAAACATACAGTCACTCAAATCATTTCCGCGTGACTATAAAAAAGTGGAGGTAGAGTAATTATATTCATATGTGCTGCAATTAAAAGCAACATTCACTATAGTGTAAAGCGATTACAGGCGTACTACGCATGTACAATTCCTTACTGTAATCGCTTTAATCTTTGCAGTGCAGTGCAGTGCAGTGCAGTGCAGTGCATCACTGCACATGGCTTTGTTATGTCCAAAAGGAGGAAGCTTAGAATAATGGTTTTTAGAATGTGATGAGATTAAGGATATAACAAGATCCTGATAATGTAAGGTGGTCTCGTTCCTCTCTTAAAAAGTAGCAGAGCGAGTCAAAGATATGATGTACATGCAAGATCAAACGAAATAACACTACTTCCCATAGGTTGGTCTAGCAATATCTTTATAGATCTATGTCTATCTACTCGCCAATAGGTCCAAGTGCCACACCCTCAGAGTAAGCAGCTTTTATATCATTTTTACTAAACTCAGATTTAATAAGAGCATAGACTTCGTAGGTAGCTTTCCAGTACTGATCAGGATCGATATATGGACGGATTGCAATCGTGATGCTATGACTATCATATGTTGTGATGCCTATCTCTGGAGCTGGTTCGTGATCGATGATTGTGGATTGAGTAAGTGCCTTTTGTATGACTGAACGCACTTTAGGAAAGCTTTCTTCATATGGCATATGCACTTCTAGCTCGAGACGTATCTTTCCTTTCGTGGAAAAATTGGTGATGATATTATCGGTGACTTGACCATTTGGGATCACAAGAACTTTATCATTTGGTGTTTCAAGAGTTGTGTTGAAGATCTGAATATTCTTAACCTTACCAAAATGATCAGAAACATTCACCCAGTCACCGATGCGATACGGCTTGAAAAAAAGAATCGTAAGTCCAGCTGCGAAGTTTCCAAGGAAACCTTGTAGTGCAAGTCCAATCGCAAAACCAGCAGCAGCCAAAAGACCGATAAGGGCAGTCATCTTAATCCCGACAATACTTGCAGCAACGAGTAGAACAACGATCTTAAAAAGCACATCAATGAGGGAATGCAGAAAATCAAGTACTTCTTTTTCGAGGCCAGATTTTTCTAAGGCTTTATATGTAATCGCAGAAAGTTTTTTTGCAAGCATGAGTCCAACAAACAAAACAATACCAGCAAAAATCACACGTGGCACAAAAGTAATTGCCCAGTCAGTAAGGAGGGTTTGATATTTTTCTAGATCAAGTATACTCATACAAATTGCATATTAATCTGAGTGCAGTATATCACAGTCGGGAGCCTGTTCAGACACTATGCTAAAATGAAAAAATGATCATTCCATTAGATATTTCAAGAAGATTGTATAGATTGGGTTTTCTCATCGTGATCTTGTTAATCATCCTAGACTTACTGACTCACTTTTACTATCCACAGACAGTTGCAGGAGAAATTTTTATGGCAACGCGCGAACAGACACCTCTAACATGGTTAAGTGCACTGGCATTTTTTTTAATCGGCATTACTTGCTACAGCACATACTATCGCGTGAAAAAAAAGATCTGGTATTTCTTGGCAATGCTGTTCTTTTTTTTCAGTATGGATGATGCTACGTATTTCCATGAGCGTATTAGTGGGTGGCTTGTCGACGAATCGTCACTATTTTCCATCTTTCCTTCGTATACGTGGGTGCTGCTATACTTCCCACTGATGCTTTTTGGTCTCGGTGCGCTATTACATATACTCTACAAAAGTCCACACATCTCACGAAAAAAACTCTTCGCAGCATTTGGATTACTCACTATTGCGATCATTTTTGATCTTGTCGATGGGGCAGTGTTAAAAAATGACAATCTCACTTTTTGTCTAAATACATTTTGTGATAACTCTGTTACGCATCTCATAAGACTGACTGAAGAAGTGTGTGAGGTATTTGCACTTGGCGCCTTAGGATGGTTACTGGTTGTGGATAATTATTACCGCAAAGACTAATGTAAAGGTATATACTAGAAATAGTAGGTATTAATTTCACACTCTAATTTTTTTATAAACACAATGTCAAAGATAGAATCTCGATCAGAAAAAATTTTGATCACAGCAATCGCCATAGCTTCTTTTGCGCTTGTAACAGCATTTTTTTCCATGGATCCGATCGGAGGTTTTGCAGATGCGGGTAGTGAAAAATCTGGTAAATCTGCACAAAGTATATCATCAGCGAAGTCAGTATCAGAAGATTCAGTATCAGAAAAGTCCGTAGATTCAATATCAGAAGATTCAGTATCAGAAAAATCCCTAGATTCAGTATCGGAAGACTCTATATCAGAAGCTTCAGCTTACTCAGAGTACTCGGCCGTTTCAGTTGAAAGTGTCAATTCTGCAGGGACTACTAAAGTTTACGAACAAAAAAAGACACAAGCACCAGATGCAAGTCCTACAAATACAACGGTGGATAAAGAACAAGAACAAAGCACAGTGTCAGTAAATACAATAACGCTCTCCAAATCCGAAGACGCGCCTAAAAGCCAGCTGAGTGAAGAAAGCACGACTGAACCTATAATGCCCAAGGCACAAATGAGTGAACCAAAGAAAGTACGTACAGTAGAGGAGAAAAAGCTTTTTTTTATGATTCCCGTAAAAGTCTCAACAGAGACGACATACGATGCAAACGGCACAGTAGTGGAGACAAAAAAAAGTTTCGGGAGCTGGCTTCTGAGTAAGCTGAGTCTTTAAAATACAGTAGAAATACTGTTAAAAAAAGCTTTAAGATCGCTAATCAAAATGAGCAATCCAGCATAAAAAAATTGAGAAAGAGTTGTGATGATTTTGAGAAAAAATTGAGTTAAAAAGCGTTACAATAAAATTGTCATAATCTAACGTATCATGCATGAAAGAATTCCTCTCAACAAATTTCTCAGAATTTTTTACATGGGTTATATCTGGCCTAGGAGCATTGATCCTATTTCTAATCATACTGTGGATCGGCAAGGTAATATCAAAGCGTGTAGGTGACTACCTCGGAAGCTTTGCGCTGATGGAAAGATTTAGAGTAGAAGGTGTTATGGATCTACCACGGATAATGTACTATGCACTCATGATAATCACATGGTACATCGCACTGACAGTAATCGGAATCGATCTGACAATTGTAGTGAAGTTCATCCTAACAAATATCACAATTTTTTTTGCTGTAGCACTAGGATCATTTGGACTCGCATGGGCACTTTCCAAAAAATCACAAGCACAAGCCAACCGAGTCATCACAGAAATAGCAAAAAAACTAAGCACAATCTTCACTGGCTTCCGTCAGTAGCAAGCACTACCAAAAATGTGAAATGCCAAAGGTACTAGCGCACTGAGAGTAACTAGGCACTAGAAATACCAAAAAGGTCGCAGTCATAGTGACTCTATTTAATTGTGTAGTTTGTTGTGATGATGATTATCGCAAAGATTTGATCAAAAAATAATCACAAAAATTCTAAAGGAACCAGCACAAATAATTGACTTTTATTTAAAAAAATGTTATGATGAGTAAAATATGACATTACCTTAACAAAAAACCGTGGAGATATAAATGGGCACTTTTAAAAACGAAATCACTGTAAAAGAATGGCTTGTAGGATCAGGAATCGTTGTGGCAACAATATGGACTTTTTTTCTTTTCCCACGAACCGGAAGCAATGCAGGGATATTTACCTTGACTACACTGCCGTATGAACTGTGGAAGCATTTCGCAATTTACCCGCGTAAGTGGGATTCATTGTTAGGCATTCTCACAATGCCGCTGACACATGGAAGCATAAGTCACTTGACAGGAAATATGGGATTTCTCATCATTTTCATGATAATTCTAGGGAAGACATCTACGCGTTTTTGCTCAATTATGGCAGGATTATGGGTGCTGACAGGTATACTTATCTGGTCACTTCATCCAGCAGAAAGCAAATACGTTAGTATTCTTGGTGCAAGCGGCATAGTATTTGCGCTGGTGGGTTACCTAATACCACGTTTAATCTTCAATAAAGATCTACTAATTACACTAAAAGAAAAAAACAGAAAAGCTTTTATGAAAATGACTTTCGCAAATTTATGGATTTCTTTTGTGGGTATCAGTGTATTGCTTGCATACCAAGAAGTCATAATAAATGGCGTTGGGTTTGGCGTTGAAAACGGCGTAACGCTCATCGCTCATACGCTAGGATCGGTAGCTGGGATTACTGTATATTTCATTGAGCTTGCAGTAATTACGATCAAAACACGAAAACAAAAGAAAAGACAATTACAAGAAACAAAGAATCCTGAAGAGGACATATTTGCAATGATATAAAGGAGCAAAACAAAGCGTGGACACATAAGTGGCCACGCTTTTTCTATTGAAAAAAAATTTGACAAACTAAAAAATAAGTGCTATGTTACCGAGTCAAGATTGTGCGTCGCACAGTTGAGGCAATCTGTAACTTAACAACTAAATTTAGGCCTAAGTTTAGTTCCATCAAAGCAAAATGAGGAAAGGTAATGACAAATTCACAGCAACAAGTTTCTACTACAGAAAAAAGTATTTCTCAAAGAGAGATTGAGGACTCAATTACACGGGAGTCTCTGGAGAGTAACTCTCGCACAAGCTTAGGTGAACTGCAGCGCGACTCAATCATTGACTTGATGGAGCGTCAAAGAGAAATTGTAGAGCGATATGAAGCGCTTGGCAGAATCTCAGATGAATCAGAGCGGATGAAGCAGCAAGCTATACTGGAAGCAGAAAGCATTAAATTAACGCAAAGCATCGAACAGCGAGAAAAACAAGTTGGTGAACTCGCATATGGTTTGCTTGCGTTACACAATGATCTAGGAGTAGAAACAAAGCAGAAGAAGGAATATACAGCAGAAGATCTAACATTAATTTCTGGTGCCGAAAATGCATTGCAAGAGGCTCAAAAGCATTTGGGAAAGATCAATGAAAAACTTGAGGAAGCCCGTTCTGCGAAAGCTGCAGCTGAGACTGAGAAAGCGAGCTTGGAAAGTGGATTTTTCAGCTTTATGCATGGAAGAGCTATTGAAGCTGAGGAAGCAAAGATTGCAGATGCAAATCGCATTATCGATGCTGCTCCAGAGGCAATTCAAAGTGCAAATGATCGTATTGCTGAGGCAGAAAAAGGTCTTGTAGAAGCAAAAGCCCAAGCCAAAATCAATGTCGCAGAACGTGTGAAAGAGGCGAGCTTACAAGAAAGTTTTACAACACTTCGCACGTTATCAAAAGCTGCGGTGGAGCAATTTCAGGCAGAAAGCAAAAGTACAGCTGAAAGGCTTGCTGCAAGTAAAACAGCCTATAACACTGCACTGAGAAGAAAAAGTGAGGTTGCTGTTGAGAAATTAGAGATGGAGCGAAAGCTTGATGGTGTTAATCAGACTCTTGCGATTCAGAATCAAACTTTAGGTGAGATTATGGACACATCATCACCAGAATTCTCCCAGCAAAAAATGGTGATCTCTGGTTTCGAGGAAGAAAAAAGAGAAATTGAGTCCCAACTACAAAAAGCAAATGGTGAATTTATTTCACTGGAAGCTGCCACTGTTGCAATTAAGGCGCAAATCGATGGCCTTTCCGTTCAAATGACAACTGCAGATATGTTAGCTATCAAGGTTGAGAATTCTGAGAAGACAGCACGCGTCGTAGCATCTGGCATCGATCAAATGGTTAAAAACAGCCAAAACGAAGCCGTTGTTGACATGGTTGATCGTGCAAATGATCAGACATTGTATGAGAGTGTTGCATTAGCACATGAGGCAGGGGTCGCTAGTGCAAAAGCAGCCAACGATGCATATGAACGCCATGTGAAACAAATGGAGCGACTCTCACAACTGGATGAGACAGCGCGCCAAGGCATGGCACAGCAACATGCGCGTTATGCGGAAATAGACAAGCAAATTCGCGCACGTTATGAAGAAGCTGGAATAGATGTGAGCGGTTCGTATATGGCGTCATTGGCTGAGGATATCATTGAAGATCAAAAGATTAATGGAGATCAAGTAACGTTCTAAACGGTAGCACAGTATATTTAGTGTGCTGATTTCAAATAGGGGATGAAGGCTACTTCATCCCCACAACTTTTCATGACAGGAGATTTTGATGAATCTACAACAAATGAGTCTGGTACCTCTGGTGCCAGGAAAATTATTTGATCAGTACTTTCACGACATTGCTGTTGTGATGAGTACTCTACGCGCCGTAGTACAAAAGGAAGACATGTTTCCTTTCTCAAAAGAAATGATTATATCATTTGTGGATCAATTTAATGATTCACTAGAATTGTTAAAAGTGCGATACGGGGCAAGTGTGAGGGACAACTTCGACATCGATATGCAATACTCTGGTTTTCCAAATAATTTTGCATTTGATGTACTCGCTACAGACAAAAAAACTGGAGAGAAGTCAGGTTTATCAGTCGTCGATCAAAAAGCTCTTTTTCTTGATCAGTTGTTTACGCAAAGTGATCAAGAAATCAACATTCAAGGAATCCAAGAGATTGCACTTGAGCAATACAAGAGTGCTCTATTACAGAAGAATCCCTTTTTACCATTTCAGGTTGATGCAATTGTGAAGCGAGACAGTGGTGAAAATATGTCATACTTTATCCGGTGGTCGGTATATGATCACAGCCGTAATATGCCACGTTTGTACGCAATGGATTTGGAGTATTCCGGTAAAGGGAAAGTATTGTCAAAAAAAATATTTAACGAGCTAATCACATTACTCAAATCTGAATCACTATTCATGCCGCGAATTGGAGATCTAGCTATGCAGATTGATTCATTATTTATTGATATTCATCCAAAAATGATCAGTCGTTTGTCTTTAGGTCCGATTTATAAGCCGGGGTACCAAAACGCAAAAAACGAAATCCAAGAAATTTTCAATTCACCTGAAAATCTCGAGAATGAATTCATCTTAAGTATCACACATGAAACCATTTTGTCACGTGGTCAAAGAACACAAGACGTAATGAATGGTCTCAAACAAGATGAAAGATTATTTGAGATTTATGACATAAAAGATTCTGAAGAGAGGTGTGCAAATCGTAGAGCGACGTCAGTGTCGCAGTATCTTGTCATGTCGCATTACGTAGCACAGCATGCTGATGTAAGAAATTGTGAAGCGTTGGGCTATAAGTGTTTGACGCGCGAAGAACTTGAAGAGGAGGGGTAGAAATATGAATACGCAGAAACCACAAATTCCAATTACGACACAAGAGCTGGAGGAGGTAAAAAAAGATGCAAGTTATCTAGTCGGAGAATTGTCAAAAAAAACAGATTTTGAACACAAAAAAGTCAAAACACCATCATCGATTCCACTAACAACCGTCTCAACCGATTTAAGAAGAGAAAAAAAAGTCAGCTTCAAAGACATGTTAAACCATGTTTCAGAAGACGAAATATTGAGTGACGACAGTCATTTACTCATATCAAGGGTTCGTAAAGGTTTGCAAATTGCACTTCATGTTTCTAATCTGTATAAAAAAGCATCAGGGATTGATTCTGTAGATCGAAAAAATATGTCTGGAAGTCAAAAAGGTTCATACAATGAAAAAATGCGGACAGCTTCTGCTATAGCGCAATTTGTGTGCGCGCAGTATGTAGTGTGGGCAATCGAGGAGGCATATCCAGACCTGCAGTCAGATATGCAAAGAGAATTGGTTAATTTATGGGAAAGCAATTTTTCAGGACCAACAGCAGGTTTAAAAAACATGATGTTTTATCTATCTCTAAATCTATCTCATCCAGTTATTGCGGGTGACAAGATGATGATTGGTATGGTTTTGGAATACATGAAGCTCATTCGCGAATCTGTAGAAGAGCGAATAGCTTCATTTCAGTACTCTGAAATTTTTACAGACAATGGGTATCTTCTTGAGAACTCGACATTTGCCATCAATGGTTTTGAGCGCACTGTTCATGTAGGTACGAGCGTAGAGTTCAATAAGGTAGAGATGGAGCAGATTGTGGGAAATCGGGATGCGAAGCATTTTGCGCGACGACTTGTCGAGCGTTTGCTGGCATATGATTTTACGACAAAGCAAAATCCATTCGATGCTCTAGGAGGTATCTCACCTGTACACATGGGTTATGGTATCGCAGGTACAGGCAAGAGTATGTTAATCTCAGCGATTGCTACACTACTGGAAAAACGTTGTAAAGATCTGGAAATTCCCTTTCTATTTCATCCATTACCAGATACAGTTGTATCTACCTTTCAGGGAGGTTCAGCTGAACATATGGTGCGCTGGATGAAGCCACTTCAAGATCCATCAAAGATTATTTTTGCACCAATCGATGATGCAGAAAACAATCTTCAGGATCGTACAATGCAAGGCATCTCTGCAGGCGTACGTGAAATCATCGGTGTGTTCCTTCGCTACACGGAAGGGGCGTATGCGATAAATCATGGCAATGCTGCGGTCGGTGTTTACACGAACTTACCAGAGCAAATCGATCCAGCGGTTCTTTCACGGATTCAGTCACGATTTAAGATTGACGGTGCTCGTAGTGTAAATGATATCTTGGATCAAGACTACCTATGGTGGAGTAAATTGGAGGAGGTCGTTCCAGGGTTTGTAGGCATGAAGAGTCCAGCGTATAGTTTCTTGAGTGATCAAGCAGTTGTAAGTAACATGGGAGACACGTACGGCAGTATGGATCGTCCAGTAGAAGAATCAATTCTAGATGCATTCGAGGCAGCATTGGAAGTGGGGTCACCAAAGGAGCATGCTTTTTTTGCAAAATGGTATAAAAATGTGCAAAAAGTATTTCCAGGATTCTCATCGCGAGATATCAGGAACATTCAAAAGGCAGTATCATATCGCATCATGGATTTTGATCTTCCCGACGAGTGGTATGAAAACCCTGAGGCATTTTTTCGCAAGGATTACGACACCAAGCTTACGATGATACAAGACAGTATGAAGCAAAATATGGGTTCACTAAATTTTGCAGAAGTACGGTTGCAGGAATCGATTCGATACTTAGACAACTACGCTACAATAGCTGATGCAAATTTCAAGCGAAGAGTGGGTGAGCGTGTTGAGCAACTGAGAATTGCTCAGGCTGCAAATGATGCTTTCGCTAATGAAAAGGAATCAGCATAAGTCCTTTAACATGGCAGGAAGTCTCACTTCCTGCCAAAAACCTTAGGAGGTAATGTAATGCAAGCTTTGATTAAGGCAGGCCTCTACGGGAAGGGTCTGATACATGTAAATTCTAGAGAGTTAGTAGCGCGGTACAATGCATGTCTCGTAAGTATGAATTTACCAACGACCAATCTTAAGGAGTTCCATATAGATGGCCTTGGATGGAGTCCAGAGATAGCGCAGGAGAAAAACAATGCGTACTATTTAGCACATGGCATGGCAAATCCACTTGGTATCATTTTGACACCTAAGCAAAGGCATGCAGCAATCTACAATCCGTACCATAGTTTTGATTGGGATTTGATGGTGCAGTATTATCGCGACCATAGTCCACAGATTGCCACAGTAACGCAGTTTGAGGGAATTTGTCTCGATATCGACCAGGAAGTAAATCACTATGTACGATCTGCCGACTTGCTTATGGTAGGCAATATCATAGTAAAATCATGGACCCCATCAGAGTTGATGAAAAAAGTTGCTACGCAAAAAGCTCTTGTGCATGCATTTATGAATGAACAAGATGTAACAAAATTGTATGGCATTGCAAAGAATATCCAAACTTCCGCAAAAGAAGTTGGTGATATGCGTTATCGTGCTGTAGAGATTACCGACATGCAGTATTCTCAGACGCGTACTTTTTTCTCTCGTGCTTTCGGAGGTACATTTGTAGTCCGTGATATTCGCAGAGAAATGAAACCGCTACTGATAAATAAAAAGAGCGCGAAAAAAAAGGATGGGGTAACATCAAACCTCGACCAGAGCATTCTCAGACGTCTAGAGGAGATGGGTCTCATAGACTATGATCCGTACTGGTGGAAAGAAGGAGGACGTTTATACCGCTTACGTACGATCAGAGATTCTTTTCTGATGGATGTGCTCGACGAAGACTTTCCAGATCTTGTATTTGTTGAGCTCAGTGCAGTAGAACAGAAAAGTTATATCAACAAAGTAAAAGACAAATTGCCAAAAGAATACTTCCAATTGGCAAGAGTCATAAAAAAGCTCGAAGATGGAGGAAAAACTGGTAGAATCGCAAAATCTATTAAACCATTTTTTGCACATATGCCAGAAGGAGTAGACCAAGCAACCATAGAAGTGATCTGGTATCTCCTTGCTCTGGTATGTGACGGACGAAGTATTGTCCGCCTCTACCGTTATGACAAAGAAGGCTTCTTTGAAGCCTACAATAGCTGGAATACGCCGAAAAAAACGTGGGCGATAGCAGCAATAAAGTACTACAATGAAACACATTGAAGTATCAAGAGTGCCAGAGGGTATAAACCCTCTCGGTACTTGTTTTTTTTATAGATATGTGTTAATATAATATACTGCAAAAAAATGAAGGGTAACTTAAAAAAGGAAAAAGAAAATGATAACAGGCATCTTTATGGCGCTTATTGCAGTCGGCGTGGGTGCAACAGCACACGTTTTTAGCAATAAAAAGCTTTTGACAAAAAAACGAGATGGTAATGGTAATCAGCTACC
>CALIRC010000118.1 GCA_938044295.1 Minisyncoccota bacterium | reverse complement strand
AAACTAACCACAAAAAAATAGTAGCCTCCGGAAACATCCTCCTAACACACTTTGGATTATCTGGACCTCTAATTCTCAATCACGCCAAAAAAGTAAACACACTCCTCAAAGACGGAAATGTACAAACATCGATAGACTTATCCCCACAACTTTCGCAGACTCAACTAGATAAAAAAATCCTAGAACTTTTCGAAAAAAACAAAAACAAAAAATGCAAAAACGTCTTACCAGAAATCCTCCCACGAAATCTCTCAAAACACCTCATAGAAAAGATCAATCCGCAACTAGAAAGCGCATCGATACATGATGTTACCAAAGATCAACGAAAAACTCTCATCAAACAAATAAAAAATACCACCTTTCACACGACAGGGACCCTCAATTATGAAAAAGCTGTCATAGCTGACGGCGGCGTAATTCCCGAGGAAGTAAACTTCACAAACATGACCTCCAGAATATACCCAAACCTCTACCTAACTGGAGATACGCTCTGCATCAACCGCCCCTCAGGCGGCTACTCCCTCCAACTAGCCTGGACCACAGCCTGGGTAGCTGCAAATGATTGCTAATCGGGAGCGTTAAGCTTGCGGACTATAAACCTAAGCTTAGTAAAACTCATCAATACCTTCCGATGCAAAACATAAGATTATGTGACTCCTTTTGCTTCGTCACTTCAGTAATGCATGTGGTGGCGGACGAACGACAAGATTTTTAGCTAATTCCTATACCTCAACCCAAGACAGTCTCGTGTTGTATTCTTTCTGGTAGATATCTTTGAACCTTTTTAATGTCTTTATCTTTGATACTACTTTTTAGATAAAACTATTTAGCAAAACGCATTTCTAGACAATGTTTAACCTCTTGCCATCGAGGATATTTCTTTTTTAATAGCGAGAAAAACTGTGAAGTATGAAGTCTATGCTCAACATGGCAAAGCTCATGCACGATCACATATTCGATGCATTTCTTAGACGTAAAGATGAGTTTTTGGTTAAGAAGTATTTTATTGTCTTTGGTATAGCTACCCCATCTTTTGTTCATTTTTCTTATAGAGAGTGATGGCATCGTCTCGTAAGAGAACTTTTTAGACATCGCTGTGTAGCAATCAGAAAAAATAACCTGCGCACGATCTTTATACCACGTATCAAGAAGTTTCTTATTGTACTCTGAATCTCGTACTCTATTTGTCGTAGTGATTTGTATCTTGCCACAAGATAAAGTCACATGATCTGATTTACCTCGCACAACAAGCAACTTGTACTGCCTACCCAGATATAAGTGGCTCTCACCTGACAAAGACATTTTCTGTTTTTCCTGCGTAGAAAACTGACTAAAAAAGCACAGTTGTTTTTCAAGCCACTGCCACTTTTTCTTCAAAAAGGTATCAATCTTTTCCTCGGCAATACCTAATGGTGCTTTCAACACTATGGAGCAATTTGGTTCGACAGTGAGACTTAGTGTCTTCCGCTCCTGCAAGATGAGATGATACTCATATGAATATGTCCCATAATCAATTTTCTTTTTCATAAGTGAAAGAATTCTCTATTGTTCATCGCTAGTTCAATCATCTCCTCAGCAATTGAGTCTATTTGATCTGCAGAAAGTGCAACACCCATTTCCTCGTGTACTGTATCGTAAAGATAGTCATCAATAGACGCTTGCATTCTACGCTTAGACTCTGCATTATGCCACCAATCTACAATCGCATTCTCTACGATGATATGATGAATAGCCAATGTAGTTGTGCATAATTGCTTCGTAGTAATGTTATCAAGTCCCACCACATCAGAAAGACTGCGAAAAAGTATATCCGCACCTTCTTTTGAGTAAATATCTGGTGGAATATTTTCATCTTTTTTTCCAAGTACCTCATCATTAATTTTCCTTGCTTCTTTTAATGCTTCGATATCTGAGATTTTTTGCTCTCGCATCTTATCTATGAGCTCACTAATCTTTTGCGAAAAGTGCGTATAAAAAATAGGATCTTTCTTAATGTTCTCTGTAATTGTTCGCTTCGTTTGATGGGCAATTGCTTCAGCCTTCGATTTATCTGATCCAAGATTTTCAATAGCCTCCTCAAATACTTCTCGATCAGTAATATTGATTTCATGAGTAAGAAGCTCTGCCTCGTGTGCCTTGATGTTATCATCCATAATCTGTGTTAAGGCAATTTTGTACTTACCAAAATCTACACTTTCTGCGTACTTCAAGCTCACAATTTTTCGTAGCTCCATGTATTTTTTAAGCTCCTTGCGATACATATCCGTTTTTTCAGTCGCATGTGCAAATCCTTGCAAGCTCATACACTCACTAAACTCTGTCAAAAAAGACCGTAATTCCGTATAAAATTCTTTTCTTTTTTGTTCATCGCTAAGATGAGCAAGGTATGACTCATCATCTGCGGCCACTCCGTTGAAAAGATCATGTAGTTTTCCATATTGAGCATCAAGGCTTGCAACTTTCTGTGTGACATCAGTTAATGCACTTTCTACATCTTCGCTATCGTAGCTACCAAAAAGTTCCATCGCACTTTTTATATGTGTAGCATTTTCACTGTAGTCAACGATATACCCAGATGTTTTTGGCAACAAAGGATTGTCATGTAATCGATTGACTCGAGCAATTGCTTGTAAAAGGTTGTGATCTCGCAATTCCTTTGCGAGGTAAAGGACAGTATTACGCGGTGCATCAAATCCAGTGAGAAGTTTATCGACAACGATGATGATCTCTATCCCGTCTTCATTGTGCGTAAAACTATCGACAACACTTTCCTCATACTTCTTGAGACTTTGATAGGCATCTTTGACTTTCTTGAGGTAATCATCAACCTCTGTTTTATGCTCATCTTTTTCATCAATGATTCCATTCTCATCTGAAATCACAAGGGCAGTCTTAATCTTTGCCTGCTCTTCAAAGTATTTTTGGAAAATAGTAGCACTATATTTTGAAGGAGCAACTATTTGCGCCTTCAATCCTGTTCCTTGCAATCGGTCGATGAAATGCCTTTCAATATCATGTGCGATCTCCACAATGCGTCGTGGATTATCTGCAATAATCTTCTTTTCCACCATTTTTTGAAGCTTTTTTTTCTGCTCATCGCTCAAATCACTTGTCAAACGCTCGGTCATGCGATCGATTTCGTCTCTGTCTTGTGTGAGATCTACAAAACGACCCTCATAGATAAGCGGTAGGATAATCTCATCAGAGAGCGCATCGTCAATGGTATATTTATCGATAAAACTCCCAAATTTATTCTGTGACTTCTCACGCTTAAGAAGAGGTGTTCCAGTAAATGCTATGTAGCATGCATTTGGAATGATACGATTCATCTCAAGGTTTGCATCACCACCTTGAGAGCGATGCGCTTCATCAATAAGTACAAAGATATTTTTATCGTCATCGACAAAACCTGTTTTCTTTTTGGATGCGCTTTGAAATTTATGAATAAGAGTTGTTACAACAGCTAATTCTTTTTTTTGTATAAGCTCCAGAAGATGAGAGCCTGTTCGTGCCTGGATCACATCTTTTTTCAGCCCGGCATTTCGAAATGTATTACGGATTTGTCGATCAAGATCTTTACGATCTGTGACAATCAGGATACGAGGATTAATAATCGTAGAATCTTCGATGAGCGCTCGCACAAACATGACCATTGTGAGAGATTTTCCCGAACCCTGAGTGTGCCATAGCAAGCCACCCTCACGTCGCATTCCTGTGACACTCTCTTTTTCCCGCGCGATACGATCTTGCGTTTTTTTGATTGCGAAGTACTGTTGATAACGCATGATTTTCTTTATACCTGCGTCATAGAGGATGAAATTCTTTGTTAAATCTAGAAGTCGCTCTTTCTCAAAAAGCGCACAGATACTCCTATCCTGTTCAGTAGGCTTTCTGTCAGTTTTCTGCTCATAATCTGGCGAAACATCCAAATCACCTAAGATGGTGGCATAAAGAGAGCTGTCAATATTTTGTCCACTCAGTGCAGCAGATTTTTTTTCTACATCTTTCTCATGATCTTTTTCTCGCCACTGCGCATAAAATGCTGGCGGCGTGCCTGTTGTGCCATAACGAAAATCCTTCCCATTAGTACCTATGAGAAGTTGTGGATAGACGAAAAGCTTTGGGCACCTCTGAGCGCTCTGATTGCGATGCATTTGCTGAAGTGATTTTTCCACACCCACACTTGCTCGCTTATTCTCGACAATGCTAAATGGTATGCCATTTACAAAGATGACAATATCTGGACGAATATCTTTTTTCCCGCTTGCCTCAAACTCCACACTCACGTGAAATGCATTACGATCAACATTCTCGAAATCAATGAATTTGAAATTCTTTGATATATTTTTCCCACCATGCGCAACGCGAATTGTTTTTCCACCCGTAGAAGGCATCAGCATCTTATATACTTCCGCCGACGTATCGATCAAACCTTCCAATGGGATGTTCTCAAGCTCATCTACTGCAGCAAGTACATCCTTCTCGGAAAATTTATGCGTCTCTCCATCATGTTCATAGCTATTGATCTGCATCAGTGCTGTCAGTGCAATATCATGCAAGAGAAACTTTCGCGTATCACCTCCGCGTTGCAGATTCACGTCTGCACGTGAAATGTATGTGTAGCCGAGTGCGAGAAGCACCTCTACGAATGGAAGCTGTGATTGACGAACTTCATCGAAATCGATGTCTGATATACTCATATGTTTGCATTAGGATTTAGAATGGTATTTTGGCTTGTGCTTATTGATGTATGCATTTAGTCCGTCACCACAGGATGCTAAGCGCTTCATTTCCTCTACAGTAGAAAGGCCTGCACTTCTGTACGTATATGTATAGCAAGATCTACCTCTAAACGTAACAGTAATCCAGCTCTCCCCAGTGTCATATGACTGGATGTTTGAGTCATTGTTTTGATCGGTGTAGGCTTTCATATTTGTATGTATTATTTATAGCTGTTCATTTACTTTCTCAAGTCTGTCAGTTGTACGATCAACTTTGTTCTGAAAAAGAAACTGTACGACTGGTGTGAGTGTCATATTAATTGTGATGACGTAGCATTTCACACACCATTCTTTGTACGGAGTAAAGCTACATACCATCAGTACTATAAAAATAATTCCAAAAATAGCTTGAATTTTCTTTTTCATAAATTACATTGGTACACGAATTGAACCTGTCACCAGGTTGT
>CALIRC010000117.1 GCA_938044295.1 Minisyncoccota bacterium | reverse complement strand
AGTCCAGTTCTCAGACTGGAGAACTTTTCCCTGCTCATCTTCACCAGGACGCAACCAGCGCGCAGCATGAGAACTGCACATATTTTCTGAAGGCGCATATTGCACCAAATTCCATTTTCCGCCTAAGAATCGACGGAATTTCTTTTTTTTTCTCAACAATTTCATGATCCTCTCCTGAGAGAAGTGAGCCCATCTAATGGGCTGTAAGTGTTTTACCCAAAAAATGGGCAGTGATTAACTGTTCTCTCCACAGAGAGATCATCACATACGACATAACTCACATGCAGTGATCTATCTATGAGATAGATGTGTTCCCTACGGAACAGACGTCACCCCTCGCTCCTCAACCTCTGCCGGTTTTTCCGCCAAAGTCAACTTGTTACCAGGGTATGCGCCGTATTTTTTTGTTAAAGTATTTCTCTCCTCATAGAGAGATTTCTTACTACGAAGACTGGTTAGGAATCATAGTAAGCAGATCTCTCTAAGATCTGGTAGCAATGAGACGATTACTTAGGGAACCTGTCCCAAGAGATGCATGTAGCTTTGTACATTAGAGTCACTTGTGTGCTCTTCTCCTAGTAAGGTCACAATAGAATCTTGTTCATACTCATAGGGAGAAGTGTTCAATTTCTTATCCTATGGCATCCGATCTCTTGCTGTGAACAATTGTTGTTCAATAAAGTTATCTATTTTCTAGTTTCCTTCTCTCCTCATAAGAAAAGTAAACTGTATATAACTGTATTGATGAAAGAACTTTTTTAAAGCATTTATTTGACTTGTTGTCTTTTCTATTGCTTTATGGTTATATATTATCAGATTTTTGGGATTTGGTCAATATTTTGTGACTAATTTTTGTATTTTTCACTGTGCATTCTTATTTTAAAGTCGAAATTCCCTTGTTTTGTGGTGAATTTTTGTCAACAAATATTGACAAAAGCATTATAGTGCGCTATAATGTCCCTATAGATGCTTGGAGCTTGCCATACTCTAAGCTCAAGATCTCTAAAATCTAATCTCTACCACCCCTATGAACAATGAAATCCTTTCAAAGCTAGGTCTGAACGACAACCAAATCATCGTCTATACTACCCTTCTCACAGAAGGTCCTTCTAAGGCAGGCACACTCAGTAAAAAAACACCCCTCAAGAGGGGGCTCGTCTATAAAACACTGGAGGAGCTCATCGAACTAGAGCTTGTAAACATCGATGATCCTGAAGCAAAGGTGATGAAGTACGCCCCCGCCCACCCAAACGCACTAAAGGATGTGAGTGCAAGGCGACTTGCAGACATAGAGTCAGCAAACGCACAGCTCGATCATGAGCTTGGGAGCCTCGTCTCACAGTACAATCTTGCAAGTGGTAAACCCGGTGTCGAATTTTATGAAGGAGAAAAGGGCGTCAAGAAAGCTCTCTACGAAACACTTGATTCCACAGAAGTAGTATATACATATGCAGATATTGAAGCGATTGATGATAACGCTTCCAAAATTAACAAAGAGTACGTAACGGAAAGACTTCGTAAGAAAGTGACAAATAAGCTGCTCGTAGTAGACACCCCGATATCCGTAGCGGTAGCGCAGCAAGAAAAAAGCCCGTACACAGAGTTCCGTCTCATCAAAAATGAAGATGCACCTCCATTTAATGCAGTTATGAAAATTTATGACAATAAAATCCTCTATGCAACATTTGCAAACAATTTTTTAACTGCGACAATCATCAATGATCCAGCAATTCACAAGATGCATAAGTATCTTTTCGAGGTATTGTGGGACAAATCACGCTCAGTTCTCTAGTGACTTGCTGATTGCGGCTTTCTTCGCAAAATATAGTACTGGGAACCAGAAAATTCTTCTTCGCCGACTTTCTCAAAACTATAAATTCGGGCATAAATTCTGGCCTTCTCTGGAGTGGCCTCGACGACGAGGTCGTGCTTTTTCCGATCAGCATCATCCAAGATGCTATCGATAATCTGTGGACCAAGCTTGAGTTCTCGTGCCGCTGGTGACACATTCAATCCTCCAACATGCATTGCACCATCTTCTATCATATACGTCACACAAAACGATTCTACTACATCGTCGATGCGTGAAAGATGTACCTTCGCATCTTTTTTCAAGAGAGATGCCTCCAGCTCTGACTTCAAATCTTCTGATTTTTCTGTAGCTCCATGTTCAGTATCTATAAGCTCAGACATTCTCTGTATGATATCTTGCTGAGATAGAATATAATCGCCACTCAAAATGCGAGCACTATACAACTCCAGGTCTTGAATATTGCGTATCTCTCCTGATTCGATCAGCTCCCTATACACTCCCTTCACGATTTCCAATTCTCCACCGATCATCCCAAGTTTTTGTGATACTTGCTCAGACGTATAGTCACCCTGAGCCATTTGCTTGAGAAGCGCCATGCCACGGAGAAGCCCTCGCTGTGCAATCTGCTGCACGCGGGCACTGTCAATTTTCTTTCCAGAAAACTTCTCTGAAATATAGTCGGCAGTACTATTGGAGAGATCAACTAACCTTCCATACGTATCAAAAATTTGCTTTGCCTCCTCTTGATCATAATTTTTATCAATCTGAAGAATGCTACTAGACATTTCGCGACCGCCTTGTTCCATAGAAAGAAATGCTCTCAATCCCTTGATTTCGTGATTTGTTACTAGCTCCGCAACATCATCTAACTCCTTCACTGGTACAGTTTTTAAATATTGAAAAAGGTACCATTGCTCTTTTAAGGAAAGATTGGTTTGGTCAAATCCGAGGTATTTTGCTATTCCTTCACGCATACCCTCTCGTATCAGTGATACAAATACCTCAAAATCTTCTTTTGAGAAATTTGACACGTTCTCTCTTAGGTAATCCTCTAATTCTTCGTTGGAGTCGCGTATGAGGACCATAGCTTCGTTTAAATCATATGATGCAGGCGCATGCAATTCTCTGTTGATATCATAAAGCTTCATTGTTCCTACGTCTCTTCGCAATACTTTTCCTGCCACAGTGTCTTTTTTACTTTCTTCTGCAAGACCTTCTATAAAACCACTATCCTCATGATATATATATGGAATGTGTTTTTCTGTGTCCCACGTCATCAATACTCCCGGAGCGATGTATGCTGGAGCAGACTGTTCCAGATCAATCCAGCCGCTGTATTTTTTCATGTAGCTATCTGCGAAAGCATTAAACTTAAGAGCAGCCAATGCATTTGACTCAGGATGCGGATCCTCTGCTGTAATAATTTTAATCATATCCTGCACCTCACCTATGACATGAAAAGCAGCTTTAGACTCAGACGTGAGGTAATCATCGTCTCTCAAGTATTCTAAGCGTACACGCTCCAGAATAGTTTCGAGAACATGCATATTTCTTAAAGTCACGTCGATATTTTGACTTACTACGTATTGAAAAAATTTCCCAGTCAAGGTAGGATTGTCCATTATTTTTTCAAAGAGCATGTCTTGTGTATAACCTTGGATATACGCTAGATCATCGCCTGATAAATCATCTATGCGGATACTCGCAAAAGATAAAGTTTTCTTGATAAATTCATCATCACTGAGAGAGTCTAGACTTTTGGGGTCAATGTCATGCTTATGCAATAGTGCATCAATGATTTCTTGGCCTTCTTTTTGTCTAGTGACATCACATCCCCTCGCATATGCAATATCTTCCTGTGTTGCACCAGGCACTTCCTTCATCACATCTTCACCAACATCCATCTCTCTTGCTAGTTCTGGAGTCAGGTATTTACCTTCCCCCGTATGCGCAAACTCTTCTAAACGCTGCTCAGAAGCCCAGTTCGCAAGATTATCTTCTTCTGGAGAGTTATCTGACAAATCAGATCCATCTTCTCTTTTTGAATATTCAAATGTTGGTTGTATTTCAAATCCCATACTTCGATTATATCACTCTATCTCTACGTAAAAAATCACAGATGTTCTTCTGTGAGTGTCTCGTTTCTAGAAATAAATGTGAGAAATTCTTAGGTATTATTTAAACTAAAGTGACTACTCATAGCGTAGCGCTTCCATGGGATCAAATTTTGAGGCGCGCCATGCTGGATACAGCCCAAAGATGATACCGATCAGTACGGAAACTCCAAATGCTAAGAGTATAGAAAATTGTGACACTGTAGCACTTATACCTAGCTTTGCATCTAGCAGCCAGGCTAGTCCTACGCCGAGAAATACACCGAGGATACCTCCAAAAAAAGTGAGTGTCACTGCCTCTAGTAGAAACTGCTTCCGTATATCTCCTACAGTTGCACCAAGTGCTTTCCTCAACCCAATCTCACGTGTGCGCTCAGTGACGCTTGTGAGCATCATATTCATGATTCCAATCCCACCAACGAGCAGAGAAATACTTGCAATAGCAGCGAGAAGACTGGTGAGCGCTCCAGTGACGGAGGATGCTGTCTCTACGATTTCTGCTTGGTTACGGATACGAAAATCCGCAGCTGCTTCCTCTGTGATGCCATGGTTGTCTAGGAGCATTGCAGTAAGCTCCTGCTCTGCTTTTGCCATGTCTTGAGACTGTCCGACGGATACATCAATGTTTGAGATGGATTTCTCGCCGAGGAGGAATTGTTGTACTGTGCCAATTGGCGCATAAATTGTATCATCGTTTGTGCCATTTTCTACTGCCACTCCAATTACTGTGAAGACACCACCATTTATGCGCACACTACTTCCTACAGGATCTGACTCCAATACGGTACCATCTCCGAAGAGATCGAGAGCTGCTTGCGCACCAAGAACGACGACGCGAGAGAGTTTTGCATCATCAGCAATTGTGAGAAAAGAACCTTTTTCGACATCTACACCACGCACAAATGCGTAGTCACTTGTTGTTCCGAGGATGGTTGTATTCACATTGTTGCGCCCTGCGATGACCTGATGGCGACTAGAGGCTTGTGGTGCTATGTGACTAATGTACTGTGACTGTTCACTGATACGATCAACATCTTTTTGAGTGAGTGAAGCTTGATTTCCTCCTGTATTAACTGGACCAAAACCACGTCTACCCCCACCTGCTCTGATCATCAAGAGATTTGCTCCAATGCCCTGGATGCGTTCTTGGATATCCATCTGTGCTCCACGACCTACAGCTGTCATCGTGATCACACTACCGATTCCTATTACGATTCCGAGAATTGTCAAAAATGTCCGTACTTTGTTTACGGTGATTGCTGTATAGGTTTCTGCGATGAGATCGTTTGTGAGCATGTATAATTATGTGACGTGAATTCTATGTTCTCTTATCTGATACGAGTCTTCCATCGCGGATCGTCAAGATGCGCTTTGCACTTCTAGCAACATCTTGTTCATGGGTGATGAGTATGATCGTGTGTCCCTCTCGCTCATTGAGCTCACGAAACATCTCGAGCACTGCTTGTCCTGTCTTTGAGTCAAGATTTCCTGTTGGCTCATCAGCGAGGATGATTGCTGGTTCATTGATGAGTGCTCTGGCAATTGCGACGCGTTGCATCTGTCCACCTGAAATCTGATTGGAAAGATGACTCCAACGCTCAGGATCAATCTGTACTGCTTCGAGTGCTTTTTTTGCTTTTTTTATGCGTTCACTGGGAGGCACTTCAGCATATACAAGTGGTAACATGACATTTCTCAGCACACTTGTACGTTTCAAAAGATTAAAAGACTGAAATACAAATCCGATTTCTTGTCTTCTGAGAAGTGCAAGTTTTTCTTGACTCATTTGCGCGACGTCGTGATCACGCAAAATGTACTTACCACTTGTTGGTGTATCGAGCGCACCGAGAATATGCATAAGAGTCGATTTACCGCTACCACTAGGACC
>CALIRC010000116.1 GCA_938044295.1 Minisyncoccota bacterium | reverse complement strand
TTTATATATATCGGGTGAGTACTGTGGAATGGATTGTAATAAAAAGACTCAGATAGCCCCTATTTTAGTGTTACTTGAAGACTGGTTTGTCATGGGGGAATTCGCTTGTAAATTGGATGAGGTTGTCAGGAGGAATCTTAGTGTGGCGCTTCAAGCTGATGTCTTAGTGGACAAGTACCCATACGCAGTATGCAGAATTGAAGACTTTGAAAATCTGGTCATGACACTCGGAGACATTGAGAATGTATCTGACCTCCTTAGGGAGAAGTATGACAGCAAGGAAATGATGAGATGGGATTTTAAATCCTATATAAGCAAAAAGCTAGAGGGAAAATTGAGACATACAAATGATCCTTTTCAGAGTATTTTGGATCAACTACTCAGAAGAGAGAATTAAACAGGTAATTCAAGAAATATGCAAAAAAGCCTTTATTTAAGCGCTTTCTATTGTGGACGAAACTCAAATAACATGTTATAATTAAGATGGTTAAAGAGGTGACCTTACTACTTCTGAAAGCATAGATGGAGAACATTATGCATCGCACAATCGTATTTTTATTCATCGCCTTACTGGCGGCACCATTCGCTCATGCTACCGAATGTACAAGCGAAGCAAATCCATTACTGGATTCTTCTGTACAAGCAATTTCTGCTCAGTTTTCAGAGCTGAAAGATGCTGACGTACGGACTATTGCTCGCTACATGCAGACGGCATCCGAGTTGCAAGCGATAGCTAGCGACGAATCAACTGCCGAGCACAATGCTAAATTTGCCGCACAGGCAGTTGATATTGTTATCGGCTTAGCTGCCTTTCATCACACATACATTAGTATTTTCCCACAGTGGGATCGAGTGCGGGTAAGCATGAAGCGTGAACAGGATGCAGGTCTGAAAAAAGTCTCCGACGAACTTCTGCCTGATGTCCGCCTGGTCGCTCGACAAATGATAGTGCTTGGGCAATTGGCTGCAGATCACAGTACGGCAGCTGCACTACTCGGCGACGATCATTTTGTGGACAATGCTCGAAGCCAAAGCGATCCCGATGTTGTGTGCTCACTGGAGCGAACAATGAACATTATGGAATCAGCAGCTGATGTTCTGGAAAATGCATCAAAAATATTGCCAGGCGCCGTCGCACTTGCCTACGTAGAAAATCTCTACTACTAAGAAATACTTCCGCAACACATTGCTTGCAGAAAACAAAGTCATCATGCCAAACGGCAATTCCCCTTCCTTATGACTACGTTCTACGTGCGATTGAGGGAGGGCTGTTTTATTTTATGTCACGTTATCGATCTCGATCTAAGTTCCATTGTAAGTTCGAATACAGGATCCTCTGATTAACCTATATTTACTTATTTGAGTATAGAACATCGTGCCAACGCTTCATTTCTAGTAATACCTGTTTCCAATTTGCCTCGTAGAAGTGTACGTTATTAGAAACCGCTATTTTATGCGGTTTTTGGTAACCCCTCACACCTCAAATCCAGCATAAGCCTCAAAGAAGGTCTGATCCGTCCCTTTGATCCGATTCTTGATCGTCATACATATACTCATAAGAACAGACATCGTCAGAGCTCCTTTTTCTGAAGTATGCCCAAAGGATGTTTTTCTCTTGATCACAATATGCCTTAGTGATCTTTCTGCATGGTTGTTATCAGGTGAGCTATCTGGGTACTTGATACAGGTAAGGTATTTAGGAATGTTTGATTGCAGTGTTTCTTTGTAGGTTTTAAGCTTTGTGGGGTCGTGCTTATCTGGCATTGCTAATTCCTCCAACTGTTTTGTGAGAAGTGTGACGTTGTATGTCCTTTGTCGTTCGGACAGCTCTTGCTGTGAAAGTATTCTGACCTTCTTGTAAATCTCTGACTCCAGAGCGAATGATCTTTTGCATGCTTGTTTTGTTTCGCCTTCAATTGTCGCTGACTCGGCAAGATCTCTTAACTTTCTGTGTAAATGAGCCCAGCAAAGTTGATGAACTTCAGAAAGATTTTTGTATACAGGGCAATCATCTGAACTGAGGATTGCCTTGCTGTTACCATAGAGTTTTTGGGCTACACCTTTGCCTCTGCTCCTGCCCATAGCGAAGATGACTTCGGCCATATTTCTTGCCTGCATCACCCAGGCGAATCTTTTCTCAGAGCCTACTCTGTCAGATGTCTCATCCATATGGATGGCTCTTTCTTGCCTGATTCTGTCTTTGAGCTTATCGTAGTGTTCGCTATGTTCTTTAGCTTTTTTCTGGAGAATGTTACTGATTTCTCCTTGGGAGATGTGGAGGTTGAATCTGTCTTTGAGGTCGCTTTGTATTTGAGAGTAGGAGAGGCGTAGTATCGTACTCATATACACCACACTTGATCTGACGTTATCACCAAGGATGACTTCTGCTGTGGGGATCTTTAGGGGAGAAATCCATTTGCTGCAATGCGTGCAATAGCCTTTTTCTACACAATGTTTGGTGATGTGTTTTTTTGGTAGAACGATATCCTCTACGTAGAAAATCTTCTTTTTCTTTTCTGTGAGAAAAGAGTTGCAGTCATTGCAGGTGTCTGCAGTATGCATAATTGTCTCATCGATCTTTGTTGGCACTGTTCTTTTGTATGATGCCTTTGACCTTTTCTTCCTCTTTTTCTTGGGTGGTGTATGATTTGATCCTTTTTTACCAAAGGCAGTTGTGGCGAGATCTTCTATACGTAGTTGTGCGTCTTGGAGTAATCCCTTTATCTCTTTGAGCTCTTGCTCTAGTGCAGCATTCTTTTCTCTGAGCTTTGTATTTTCACCTGTGAGTCGAGAGATTGTCTGTTTTTGTCTTTGCTCTTGGGTGAGTTTGCCTTGGGGCATATCGATTATTTTTTGTTTTTGAGATGTTTTGCTGACGAGTTTAGTCTAGCATGGTTTTGGGGTGTGAGGGGTTACCATCGATATTATTGACACAACATACAGTATGTGTTATGTTTCATGGGCATTATCGCAACTTAACATAAAATATAGAGGATTTGTACATGCTTATCACTACACCCCATGGCTTTAAATTAAGTATTAACTTGCCAATGGCAGAGAAACATTACCAAAAAAACCAACTGCCACCCTACGCTCCTACACAACTTTACGATGTAACGAAATACGAAAACGTACCAGATACATTTCGCTCACATGAACAAAATGTCGTCGACTATCTTGTGGGCGTACGTGACGGCCTCGGCATGTGGATTGATCTCACTGCAAACCAACACCTCAGCTTTGAGGTTGCTGCAGTAGCGTCCATTCAGGGTATCAATGCCCTCACTGCATTACGAACTGGAACCGCACTAGAACAATACCGTCACAGCTGTCCCCTGCATCGCAAAAGCTTTCACAGAAACAGATACTGCAGTGATTGCGGTTTTGAATGGCCTGCTCAGAACTATCTGTACTCGGAATGTGGGCGATCCAGTCCCATGTGGCTAGATGGCTTCCGCGAAAAAGGCGGCAATGGCAATCCAGGTGCAAAAACACGACAATTCGTTTTCACAAGCGATACATCTCGTGGAGTTGCAACAAATCTGATCGGCTCACACAGGAGCTACAACATTTCAATAGCATTCTACAAAGGAAATAGTAAACAGCGACCATCTCACATGACAACACGCGGTAGCGAACCAGGAGTGGAAATACTTTCTAGAGCTTATTCTAAGGGACTTGAAATTGCCGCAGGTGCAGAAATAGATCAAGATGTAGCACAAGACCCACACCCAGTCGATCGGTATTCTACAGTCCTCGATATAGTGCGACTGCACTACGTGGACGAGGCCTACCTGCAACAATTCATTGCACCACAGCAGTATGGCGAGGGTCCCTTAAAAAATGTCCCCGTTGGACATCCAGGTTCAAGCCATAAAACCTATTGAACCATTTGCATTGCGTGGTCTGACAATTTTGTCAGACCACTTTTTTTTGACCTCCCATACTACAACACTCGCAAATTTCTTCTATTAAAATACTTTTCATCTACGCACAGATGTACACAGTCCACACCGCGCTCATACGATGATCTTTGCACTATTGCTCTATTGCCAAACAATCTTACTGATTGCGTGGTGTAAAAACAAAATCCTCTCGCGAAAGAATAAAGAAATCCATGATCTGTTGTGTGGATTCTTTGATATTTTCTCCCATGAATACGATACGTTGCTCATGCTTGCCTTGTGATAATCTCGTCATTGCAGCTTGTCCAAACGCACAATTCACAATATAGTCTGATTGTGCATCACGCAGCACACCCTTGATGCGATAGAAGTCTTTCCCGGAAAGCGACTCAACAAAAGAGAGTGCTTCCTCCAGAGCATATGAAGCTTTGGGACGAATCTCAATAAGATCAACTTCACGATGATAGTGCTTCTTATCAACATCTTTCTCCTCATCCTCCACCTCAGATTTACGCATAAAAAGCGAACTATCGAGTCCAAATACGATATCAGTTGATATAAATCCTTCATGCGTTTTTACTTTAGGAGTGTCGAGATTGATATCATAGAGATCATCAAGGTTTTGCTCAAGTGTAAAGTCATCAAGACTTTCATGTTTATTGATGAGAATTAAATCAGTATATTTTGCCTGCATTTTAAGTGCGGGACTTTTATCAATGTATCCTGCAAAATGTAACGCATCAACTACTGTGACAACACCATCTACGAACAATCGCTCATTATTTCGAATTTCCCATACTACTGGTGCAGGCGTAGCAGAACCAGATGCTTCAATCAAAATGCGATCAGGATTAGTGTCAATAAGCTCATCCAAAGCATCACTCAATTGCCCGATCATGACGTGACAGATACAGCCCTGCAACATCTCTTTGACAGTAGCCGTATGTTGATCAGATGCAAGAACTGTATCGACCGCCGTATTGCCCATTTCATTTTTCAGCCATGCAACTTTATAATCAGACGGCATCTGTTTTATCAGATTTGTAATTACTGTTGTTTTGCCTGCTCCGAGGTATCCAGTAAAAACTGTGACTGGAATATGTCTTTCTGCCAATCTCTTTTTTTTAGATCGTGGTGTCGGCACTGCAACATTTGGAATATCTTCTATAATAGTATCGGATTTCTTACGGGAAATACTACGCAATACTGCACCGTCATTCTGCAAAAATGGAGATTTCTGGTTATTTGTCATTGATTTGATTCAATATATAGACCTTTCCGTCTTCGTTCAATTTTCAAACAGTTTAAGACTGACACACTTAAATATAATTTTAGACAAAATCAAAGATTTTTACGAGCCACAGCCCACCTATGGTGAGTGAAAAACGTAGATTGTAACGACAAAATACACCAAGCGCATAAGTCCTACTGTAAAAAAATCTGCAACGCAAACAAGATCTGGCTACGGAAAATACTGCTCGATTACTAATATCTACTTTTAAGGGAGATCGCTGAATTTTTTTGTAGAGACAGCAATATCATCGAGGCGCATATAGCTGTCATTATGTGGAGCATATTTACTACCCGATCCACCATGAAATGGCGATACCATAAGCATATCTGCCTTACCATTTCCATTTAATCCCCAACGCATGTTTTTCTTATGCATAACGAGACGATGCGGACCACCATTTTCACTCACCCAGATCTGCAGTATGCCATCTGCGTTATTTGATCGATTTCTCTTGATTCTTTGTGTGAGCGTGTAGTCTACTCCTGTCTTAAAATTAAATCCTAGACCCTCCTGATCACCCCAAATACTACGCTGATCCTTGTGATAAAGATAAATCGCTGCTCTTGCTTGGCCAGATGGTTGTTGATGTGCTTTGTCCCATATAAAGCGAGATGAATATCCTTCACCATTTTTTGGGACTGCACCACCAGTCCAATTCGCACCGTCACTTCCGATGCCTACAATTTTACCAGTAATAGCAAATGAATATCCTTTTTCAAAATGCACTGTCATACGCTGATAAATCTCATCCTGCGGTGTAAATGGTATACCAGAGTTCCCACCAGTCTTTGCATGTCCATAAACACCCTTAGGAAATTTTACGCGCAACTCTTTGTTTCCATTATCACTAACAATCTCAGTCCTACCACGAAAATTTGCCCATTGCACCTTTCCCCAATCTCTATCAGCTTTAAATCTCACATCAGAATACGCACCTAATTTCTCATCTGAAAAAGTGTTTCCCACAATATCTGCTGTATCAATCACATTATTCCCAGACTCTTTTTCTTCACCTTTCTGTGTTGAATATTGATACTCAGTGAATTGATTTGTAACCCAATTGTCATCACTCCACAACAATTTAACATAAATCCGAGATCCATCCGTTGGGAGATTTGTAACTGTATGACTCTCTTGATTGAAAGCACCACCTCCTTGAAGATCATAGATGTTCTGACTTCCTTTCGTTGAACCTACATGTAAATCATACAATCTTTTACTATTTCCACCATCAGTCCACGTAAATTTTTGTGTTGAACCTACAAATACTGACCCTGAAGCTGGTGATGTGATTTGTGAGCCCTTGATCCCATTCCCTGCATCATAAGCTGTATAACGCGCAACATGTCTATAATTTGTATTCCACTGATCGTCACTCCAAATAAGCGTTACAACGACTTCAGAGCCATCAGTCGGCAGTCCATTTACCGTTACACCCTCTTGATTATATACACCCTTACCATCCAAATCAAAATATTTATCACCTTGCGCACGCGAGCCTACATGAACATCATAAACACGATTTGAATTCCCGCCATCAGTCCATACGAATTTTTGCGATGATCCTGAAAACGACATTCCTGGTACTGGCGCTGTAAGCGTAGAATCATTCTGTTGCATTGATTTTGATACACTACATGCTTGTGTCGATCCTCCATAGAGTCCTGCACAATGCCATCGCCAGACATTACTTGCAGTGTCTTCAGTGGGCACCGATGCTTGTCCAGTTGCGCAAAGACCCCTCGTAGGCTTACGATCGGTTTGCTGTTGGGTAGCTGTACCACATCTGCCTATCACAGGTGTCTGCACACCAACAATGGTTCCCTTTGGCACATTGTACGTAAATGAACCTCTACAATGAAGCCATTCAGATTGCTTTTTTCCAGGTGCGCATCCGCTTGCACGATTCCAAGATCCAATCGACTTAGTTGTTGAATGCTCTGTTTGGAATACTTTTCCATTGACTTTAATGTAATCAATTTGAACGTCGAGATTTGCACCACTGACTGGATCACGACCATCATTAATAAAGTGTACGGAAACAGTATTTGCAGTAACTGCATCTTTTGGCTTGTAAACGTAGTTACTCCAATTTTTTGAAAGATCCCACGACATAACAGATTGCCCATTGATAGAGAGTGCAATTTTCTCCTTTCCATGTTTTCCGCGAGCCTTCACAAGAATATCATTATACGCAGTAGCATCTGAAAGCGTAAGGGACGGTGGCAAAAAAGACTTGTCTGATTGCAAAAAAAGCCCAGCAAAAATACCGATAAGGGCTAAGGTGATCAGAAACGAATACGACGGGAGTTTCGGTTTTTTACTTTTTGTGAGCTTAGTATTTGCTTTTTTTTGCATAAATTTTTATTTTCATCATTGTATCATGAATTCATTTTTTTTAAGAAGAATTTTTTATAAGTAAATATAAAAATATAACAAAAAATTATAAGAATTTTTTACTAAAAAAACCATAAGCATACGTCAATACAAAAATTGCGATAAGACTCAGAACAATGCCACTACTTGTCGGAACATCAAAATAAAACGATATAACAATCCCTGCACTTGTCCCAAAAATACCTAAACA
>CALIRC010000115.1 GCA_938044295.1 Minisyncoccota bacterium | reverse complement strand
CTTTCGCTAAAATTTCCCCATTTTTAGTTGCAAAATGCATTGATCTCGTCATGGTATCTCGATACCATTTCCTCGATCACTTCATTTTTCACTATAAAAATGGAAAAATTCGCCTGCAAAAAAAGATCCTAGACAGGCTCTTAGAGGAAAAGTAGTGTTTGTGCCTTACATTGCATTAAAGTGAGGAAGTTCTCACTATGTAGGACTTACGCACTTGATGTACTTTGTCGTTAAAATCCATGTTTTTCACTCACTATCGGTAGGATATGGCTCATGAAAAGCCTGATTTTGCCTAAAATTATATTACGTGCGTAAGTCCTAATGATTGAGATTCTGCTTGGTAGTTTTAGTGCCTCTTTTTGATTTTTGGTTTTACCTGCAGCGTAACGACAATGTGGATGTAGTGTTGTGTTTGAGAGTATAATATTGTAACGTTTGCACTTATGGATATTGTTTTGTCTGCTGTTACAATTGTAGGAATTATGATTTGTGTTGCGTTCGTGGTTTCTATTGCTATCGGACGTAATGATATCGCTGATGTTTTGTGGGGTGCGTATCCTGCTAGTGTTGCTGGATATTTCTGGTGGACATCAGGAGCGACATCTGTCCAGATGATTGTCTACGGCTTGGTCATGCTATGGGGTGTACGATTGATGTGGCATATAGGTTCTCGCAATCAGAAAAAAACTGAGGATCCGCGCTATGCTCAGTGGCGCACGGACTGGCAGAAAAAATCTTTGGCGTGGTTTTATCTGCGCTCGTTTTTGCAGATCTATGTTTTGCAGGGTATTCTCTCTTTACTCGTGATGACGCCAGTTCTCATAATGGCTCATTATGGGTATGATGCTCACTGGAATGTTTTCATTTTTGCTGGTCTGGTTATTTGGAGCCTTGGATTTTTCTTTGAAGCTGTGGGGGATTATCAGTTGCGACGCTTTATCGCTGATCAGAAGAACAGGGGACAGATCATGATGGAGGGTTTATGGAAATATACGCGGCATCCAAATTATTTTGGTGAGGTGACGATGTGGTGGGGGCTGTTTGTTATTGTAAGTACGCACGGTTGCGTGTATGGTATTATTAGTCCTGTGGTAGTTACTATACTTATACTTGTCGTTTCTGGTATTCCGATGACTGAGCGACGATACAGAGGAAATGTGGAGTTTGAAAAATATAAGAAAAAAACAAATGCTTTTTTCCCTGGTCCCGTGAAGAGATGATTTGTGTGCTTATGTGTCGTAGAGTGCATACTAGCACTGTATTGGATGCTAGTTGTGTATACCCTCCTTTCTCTCTAAACCTGTTTATTTTTAGGGCCGTTAGCTCACGCTGGTAGAGCGCATACTAGAATTGTATTGGATGCTAGTTGTACTTACTTTCCCATCTCTAAACCTGTTTATTTTTAGGGCCGTTAGCTCATTTGGTAGAGCGCATCCATGGCATGGATGAGGTAACCGGTTCGATCCCGGTACGGTCCACACCCTCCAAAACCGCTTAAGAAAGCGGTTTTTAATATTGACTATAGTATATAAATGGTGTATAATATAAATAGGTTGAAGATTGGCTTCAGCCATACAACTGAAGGAGTCCATTATGGACATTGCAGAAAGCGTAGAATTTAAAGCAGAGTACGAGTGTCAGGAGGGGGTGCATGACAATTCTATGTGGGTTTATGTTGTGGAATGGATCGAATCATACCTCGTAAGGGGAAAATTCGAGAGCAAAGATTTACTTTCTGAGGGGGGTCATGATGATCACTTTCACCGAGTAATTCGTGAGTATCACGACAAAGGAAGGGTAGTTGCTGCGCAACAATATCGGAGACATAAGAGTTATTGTATTCACTCAATTGTAGTGCGCAAGAACTTCTTGATGGAACACTGTGATCAGTTTATAAATGACACAGCTCAAGGAATAGCAGAGTTTCGGCATTTGTATCTGACATCTGATATAGATGTTGTGACCATTAGAGAAGATTTCTCAGCCACGTTTAGAAATTCTGTGATGTAGTCAGTGTGAGTAGTTAGTTTTAATGTATTTACAGAGTAAGATCCAACAGCGATTTAAATAGTTCCACAATCAAATTTCTACAGACAGATAAAAAATCTGTTTGCATATTAACCCTAAGCTGTAACGGCGGGGTTTTTAACTACTCAAAAAATGTTTCCAGCGCAGGAGATCATTCGTCAAAGAGTTGTAATTTGTGATGCTACAGTCCACATCTATCTTGAAAAAAATAAGATTCCCATGTCTTAGAACCTGTCTCCAATCTTTTCCTACGCTAAAATTCCCCCATTTTTGGCTGCAAAATGCATTGATTTCGTCATGGTATCTCGATACAATTTCCTCAATCACTTCATTTTTCGCTATAAAAATGGAGAAATTCGCCTGCAGAAAAAGATTGGAGACAGGTTCTTAGCTGTTGATTTGGTATGAGACTTTAATGGTGCTTTTTTTCTGCTTAATCTTTCTGATGGTTATTTTTCCAATATCAGAAATTTTTTCTACATGTGTACCGCCACATGGTACACCGAAGTCGCCATACAGAACTACTCGTACAGGTCTGCCTTTAGGTAAGTATGTTGGCACATGATGACATAGATCAGAGACATTCTTTAAATCTGTCATGACTATTTTAGTCCTTACATCACTCTGCGTGATGTGATTACAAGTATCTTCTAGTTGTTTTTCTAGTCTTTCTCCATCATCATTGAGATTTCCTTCGTATTCTACATAAGGGCCATCAGGGAAGTGATAGCCCTTACCAGGGACCCAGGGAATAGAACACTCTTTGAGTCCCATATCAATAACGTGTCCTGCGCTATGGATCCTTGAATGCAGATCTCTCCTTTTCTGATTGACCTCACATTCAACTGAGTCACCAATTTTGAAGTTGTCTTTTCTTGTGTTGCCATAGTGAACGACTTGACCATTATCGAAGCGTACTTCTTTTACATCAAATGCAGAACCATCTGAAGTGATCTCTCCAGTGTCATAGGGTTGCCCGCCACCTTGGGGATAAAATATTGTTTGATCTAGTAGTATCCCTCCATCTTTGATGTCTGTAATTTTTGCTGTGCAGGAGAGAGATTGCATATCTTCCATATACAGGAGTTTTGTTTCCATATTTTTCACTATACGTAGTTAATACAATCAGGGTAATATCGATCTGGTCGCAGATCAATTTTTCAATCATATATATACATTTGTATCAATTTGTAATATATGATAGATTTTATGCATGAAAAAAATTCACGATGCAGTGACAGAAACTATTTTATCTGAGCATGAGCCGATGCATGCCCTTATAAATGGATATATGAACCTTTCAGCCTATGCTAAGAAGATCCATGGACAAATTGAAGATAAAACGCTCAAAGATGTAAAGGTCTCAGGGATTGTTGTGGCATTATCTCGCTTGCAGAAAAAGCTCAGTGCAGTAGATCCTTTGCAGATAGATGTTGATATAAACAATATCATCACGAAATCACCACTTGCAGAAATAGTCTATGAGAAATCACCATCACTACTCAAGAAGCTCTCTTCTCTTTATGAGGAAGTACATACTAATGCTGACGATTTTCTCAATATCACGGTAAGCACCAATGATTTTGCTGTGATTTGTTCAGAAAGATTAGAAAAGAAGATCACGAAGCATTTTAGAGCTAAGCCGAGGTTGATCACGAAAAACTTAGCTTCGCTAGGAATTTCATTTGATCCTAAGTACTATAATTTGCCCAATGTGGGGTATTCCCTCATGCATAAAGTCGCAAGAAGACGTATCGTACTTGCTGAAATTGTTTCGACGCATACCGAGATGATATTTATATTCGATCAAAAATACTTATCCACGATGATGGAAGTCTTTGCTGATTGATAAGGAGATCAGTTTGGGGTATGCAGTCTTGGATTCTGCTTAGGAAGTGCAGAAAGTTAATAGTTCAAATCAAAATATATTACTCTACTAAGTGTTTTTGTGTGTAATTCTGAACTCTGTCGCATAGATTGAACTTTTGTATGTTATTGTACTAGAGAAGCGTATGTGGTATTTGTAGTGGGTACTATGGAAAATATTTTTGAACAATATGAAGAGCAATCAGGATATTACCATCGAGACATATGAAAAGATGGTGGAGAGTTATGTTGAGGGTACTGTTCCATTTATTGATGGGCAGTATAAGGAGCATCTCGATACTTCGCTTTCAAGCATTGAAAAGGATGCAGAGATATTAGAAGTTGGAAGTGCCAATGGGAGAGATGCGGATTACATTGAAAATCTGGGTTATCATGTTACACGTACAGATATTGTTAATGGTTTTATCGAATATCAAAAATCACGAGGTAAAGATGTTTCAAAATTTGATGTGATTACAGGGAGTATGGATCACAAATACGATATGGTGTTAGCGTCTGCTGTTTTCTTACATTTTAACCAAGAGCAATTTGACCAAGCTATAGACAATGTTATCAGGCATTTGAAAGATGGTGGGTATTTTTCTATGACTATGAAGCATGGTGAAGGTGAAGAGTTTTCAGATGAAAAAGTGGGCCATCCGCGATATTTTCGATATGTGAAACCTGCACAATTGAAATGTGCACTAGAGAGCAAGGGATTTACCGTTCACGAGATCAGTGTAACAGAAGATGGTAAGAGAATTCACTGTCTATCAAGTATCACGTCATTGATTGAGATATAGCTACTCTGGTGATTAGTGCACTTTGCTACTTTTGTAATTAACCACTGGAGGGTTACAATTTCAAAGTTACATTTCATACGCCTTTTTTAAAGATAATCACTTGTTTAAGAGATTTTGTGCTGTTTTGTAGATTAGGACTATGATAATATTATGTTACCTATAAAAGAAAGAATGAAGAAAAATAGTATATTTTTATATTGCTCTATAATTACTTTTGCATATGCTGCAGCGGGATGTATCTATTTTGTACTTTTCGTTCCAGAAGATCTTCATACGTTGCTTAGTAAATTTCTGGTCATTACTGTTCCCTTTTTCTTTTTATCCTGGATGTGTAGATCAAGATCATGGATGTACTGGTTGGTGACGCTGTGCATCGCTATCATAATAGGTAGTAGAGGAATCTATATAGATCATACTAATACGACAGCGATAGTTGGTTTTTTTCTTGGCAACTCTCTGGAAGCAGCTTTTTTTGTAGTATTCTTTCTGGTAGTTATGGTTGGTAGTATCCTTGGCTATTGCTTGGAAAGAATATTTAGCCTACTCCTTTCAAAGTTTGTAAAATACCCATCGAGAATTTTTATAGTGGTTTATACTATCATTTTTTTAGTAACCGTTGCATATATATTCTTAACGGGAATGGCTGAAAAAAAGATTTTAGATGAGTCCCACAAACAAACAATTTTTATGGAGAGGATTCAAGAGGCTGTGAAGGGTAGAGAGATTACATCTTTCACGACAGAAGAAATTGTTAACTTAAGTATAGTCGATGGTCTTTATGGTATAGAAGATGGAGTAATAGTTCATGGATATGGTGGTAAAATCGACATACATAAAAATTCTGATTTCGTTTCAGTTACGTATTTTGACGTTCCCAATGGGGAGAATTGCTTTCGAGTTTGGAAAGCTACAAATGCTTCGTATAAGCATGGCTTTGATACTGTTGCGGTTGGTGGACAAAGAAATCTTGGCAAAGAGAAATATTCATATATAGTCGATGAAGTAAAAAAGGCTTGTGAGAAGGAGGGCGAGACAGTGGATATTGAGTTTTCTGGATCATTGGATCTCTTAAGGCGGCAGTAGTCCTGTGCCAATTTAAGGTAACCAGGAAACTTACGAAGGGCGATAGTTGTAGCTCTCAGGATGCTACACGCTCATGTGCAAAATTGATACGACTTCTATAATATGTGACTGCGTCACAGATATTTCTCTCGATTCGTTACATAATATAATACATTGAGTATATGGCTTCTTTATATCGTTTTGCATAGTTTTACACTGGCTCTCGTCAATTATATTGATGAGTATTTAACGGGGAACAACAAGGTACTGGAAAGTGAAAGTAAACATAAGCAAATAGGAGGATTGCTTTTGATTTCAACATTGTTTAGCTTTTTGACGCTGATCACGCTATCCATATATCTCAAAGGTGATTTTTCTGTAGATCAAAATGCTTTTTACCTCTCACTGTTTTCCGCTATCCCAATGGTGGCTGTATTTGCTTCCTACTTTTATCTTTTTTTACTTTATCCTGCGCATCAAGTCGTACCACTCTTTGGGCTAAGTAGTCTTTGGCACCTACTGATCGAACTAGGATTAGGCGCATCTATTTCGTTACATGCTTTTTTGGGGATACTTGTTCTCGTTTTTGGGGCATATCTCCTCGACTCTGGATCTTTGAAATGGTGCATACCTACTAAGC
>CALIRC010000114.1 GCA_938044295.1 Minisyncoccota bacterium | reverse complement strand
ACCAGCCTACATTAAGTGTGCTCTCTCGTGAGCGAGACATCTGCCACAGATGCGCAGTGTGTCTAGACCCATAAGCTAGCTGTGGTAGGTGTCGCAGCCGCGAGAGTGTGCACTTGGGTGTTGGGTGGTTATTTGGAGATGATATTATCACAAAACAAAAGATCTAAAGGTGTGATATGATTAAACAAAATGAGGACTGACGCATGTGGCGTACTTTGTCGTTAAAGTCTACGTTTTCACTCACCATAGGTAGATTATGGCTCGTGAAAAGCCTCGATTTTGACTAAAAAGTACACTCAAGTACGTAAATCCTAAAAATAAGAAAAACAAATACATTCGCAGCCAATATATTCATGGAAAATAAGATTAACTTTCACATTAGGGATCATAAAATCGGCTTCATCACATCACTTGGATTTTTTTTCGGACTTTCAGTCGCGCTTGTAGCATATCTTGGATCATCCTATTACCAACAAGCAACAGGCTTACACAATGTTGGTATTTTTTATGTTGTGAGTTTTTCATGCATTCTTTTTTCATTACTGAATCTACATAAGGCATTCTTGCGTTTCGGTCGACCTCGAACATTACTGATACTTCTCGCTGCGCAGGTCATCATTGTTTTTATATTGAGTATTGTTCCGGTGGGGTATTTTGGTGCTGCAATGCTCATGATCTATTATATTCTCTACGGAATAATCTGGGTTGTTTGGGATGCTGTGCTCGAAGCATATTCAAATGATAAAGAGACAGGACGAATTCGCGGAATGTTTCTTTCAGTGTGGGGTGTTGGTGCAATTATTGGACCACTACTCTCACTGACCATTTTTGAAAAGTATGGGTTCGCACTCATCTTTACAATTGTCCTTGTGCTATACATACTGATGCTCGCTATAGCAATGGTAGCGTTAAGGGAAATCCAAGGAAAGATCGATACGCATGTCTTCTCTTTGAAAAAAATGATCAGAAAAATCACAAAAAAACCTGCACTGTGGCAAGTATATTGGGTAGCAATCAGTCTGAGTTTTGCAGCATCTACACTTGTGGTCTTTATGCCACTCAAACTCAGAGAAATCGGTTTTGAGTGGTCCGAAATGGGTATAATGTTTACCATTATGCTTTTGCCATTTGTACTCCTCGAATACCCAGCAGGACTACTCGCAGATAAGAAATATGGCGAAAAAGAGATGATGTTTATTGGATATATCTTCCTCATAGTTTCAATCTTCTTTATGGTCCGGGTGCAGGCAAATTCATTTGTGCTCTGGACAGTGATTCTTCTTTTCTCTCGTGTTGGATATGCGCTGATTGAAGCTATGCGTGATACATATTTTTATAAGCAAATTGACGGCAAAGATGTAGCGCTAATTAATCTTTTCCGTACTGCAAGGCCATTAGCCTACGTACTCTCCATGATTCTTGCAAGCATATTACATATACTTTTTGGTCCCGCAGCAGTATTTTATGGTTTACTTGCTGTATTGATCATCAGTCTGTATCCTGTAGTAATAATGCAGGACACTGAACCAGAGGAGTAAATGAAAAAAAGGCAAAAACCCATGATATAATATGCCAATATGAATAGCCAAGGGCACTATACAGTAAAAACAGAGCACTTCGAGGGCCCACTCGATCTATTGCTCAGTTTGATAGAAGAGCAAAAACTTGATATAACGCGCGTATCACTTGCGGAAATAGCAGATGCGTATCTTGATTATGTAAAAAAACAAGAAAACATCTCACTAGGAAATTTGGCCGATTTTTTGTCAGTGGCTGCAAAGCTCATTCTGATCAAATCAAAAGCACTGCTGCCACTGTTACAGTTCGATGACGAAGAAGAAGCGGATATGCAAGAACTTGAAAGACAATTAGCAGCACTAAGAGCGATCAAAGATATCATTCCTCAGTTTAGTACTACTTTTCAGGCAGCACAATCGCAGTACGCACGCGGAAATTTCTGGGGTACTAAAATACAATTCACACCAGACAAAACCCTTACTTCTGATGCACTTGAAAAAGGTTTTCGCAAATCACTTAGTAGTATCCCGAAGCTAGATGAATTAGAAGAAAAAATAATTGCAGATGTTGTTTCACTGGAACAAAAAATTGTACATGTGCAAAAAATAATCGCTGAGCGTGCAGAGGTGATATTTTCTGAGGTGGTAACAGATGAAGCAAATAAAAAAGAAATCATTGTGTCTTTTTTGGCACTACTGGAACTTGTAAAACAAAAAATCATTGTCGCTAAACAAGAAGGCACATTTCATGATATCCTTATGAAAGGTCAATCATAAAATATATGCAAGAAGAACAATTACAAGAACAAAAAATAGAGGAAGATGTAGAACAAAAGATCGGTGCTGTCGCCACACTAGAAGCGGTTCTCTTTATGCATGGAGTACCAGTTAAATTGTCACGATTATCAGAGATTCTTGGAATGTCCAGGCAGGATATTCTTGAGAGTGCGCAGATACTAGCACAATCCTATGAGGAGCGCTCTGCTGGACTCAGAATTCTAATCACTGAGAAGGAGGTACAAATGGTGACTGAGAAAAACCAAGGGGAGATTATTGAGAAATTTACGCGCAAAGAATTAGAAGGAGAACTCTCTTCGGCGGCACTGGAGGTCCTAGCGATCATCGCCTACCGAGGTCCATTGTCAAAGCCTGACATTGAAGCAATCCGTGGTGTAAACTGTTCTTTCACGCTTAGAAATCTACTCTTACGTGGGCTTGTTGAGCGTTCACCGCATCCGACTGACAGTCGTACGAAGCTCTATGGTACAACACTAGATCTTGTGCGACATTTGGGACTTGCATCGCGAGAAGAATTACCGCACTACGAAGAGCTTGCCGGTGATAGACGAATCGACGCTGTGATCTATGGCGAGGGGGAACAAGGCAAAGATGGGGCTAATGATGAAATTTAGAGAGTTATTATCAAAAGAAAACGATCTTGTGCTTGCGATCGTAGTCACAAGCTGTCTTTTTGCAGCTTTTGTACTGAGTAGTTGGTTGTTTTTTTCTGCACAAGCACGGCTGATAGCGGATACAGAAACGCAGACAAAAAGACAATTTGCTGATTTCCTATACAGTACTGAGCCAAAACGATTGCCTGTGCCCGTGGTTATGCCGAAAAAAAAGATTGATGCTAAAGACTTGACTCTAAACGATGCTGAAGCTGCGGTCATTATCGATGTGCAGTCTGGAGAGATACTCTTTGGAAAGAATGAAAATACGAAACGTGCTATAGCGTCAACCACAAAAATTCTCACAGCCATGGTATTAGTTGATCAAGTCAGAGATCGTGATTTAGCCATCGAGATTCCTGAGGATGTATTGTCAATTGAAGGCACGCGTGTTGGTTGTAAATCATCTTATATTTGCGAAGGTGAGCGCTTGCGCGCTGGAGAAAAAGTGCGTATAAAAGACCTCATTCAAGCAATGCTTATTGCTAGTGCAAATGATGCCGCAACTGTACTTGCACGCTATGTCGCCGAGACGGAAGAAGATTTTGCAATATTGATGAACGCACGCATGGATGAGCTTGGCTTAGGAGAAAGTAATTTCTGTAGGCCGTCAGGTCTAGAATTAGATGATGTAGTTCTGGAGCAACAATGCCATTCTTCAGCAAGAGATATCGGTCGCGTTTTGGCAACAGTTGTACGCGAGCCAAAGTACCAAGAAATCGAAGAGATGCTCGCAACAAAAAAGGCGACATTTACATCTGAGGATGGTACAATTACACATGAAGTTGAATCAACAAACGACTCGATAGAGCTCTCACAGTTAATCGTTGGAGGAAAAACAGGTTTTACACCACGAGCAGGACTTGCATTAGCAAATATCGGAGAGGATGAAAATGGTAATAATCCTGTGGTAACAGTGGTACTCGATGATCCGCAGCGGTTTGAAACATCTCTTGAAATGCTTGAATGGGTCTACAGTAGTTTTGAATGGGTCACATCATAAAACAGTCAAAAAATTATCTATATGGAATTTGCAGATGTTCTGAGTATACCTGGCGCTTATGAAATCTTAAAAATTATGCTCACAGGCATGATTGCCTTTACAATTGCTTTTGCATTTACACCAGTTTGGACAAATTTTCTCTACAGAAAAAAAATTGGCATCAAGATCAAAGAAAATGGCGTTCAAGGAGATAAGCTAACTTACGTCGCAAAATTACATGCCAAAAAAAGTGGTACACCCACGATGGGTGGAGTAATTGTGTGGCTAAGCGTAGTTGTGCTAATCATCTTATCACATTACCTCTTTCCAATTATTGCAGTAATATACGATACTGACTTTATAGCACGACTAGATTTTCTATCACGCAAAGAAACCTATTTACCTCTATTTGCGCTTGCAGCGGCTGGGACACTGGGACTCTTTGACGATATTATGAGTGTGCGTGGTTGGGGAAGTAATAAGGGTGGCGGCATGCGCTTTATCATGCGTTTCGGCTGGCTTTTTATAATCGCAGCCATAGGAGCATGGTGGTTTTATAGTAAGCTTGGCTGGGATGAAATTCATATCCCAGGTGTAAACGACTTTGGTATCGGATTATGGTATATTCCGCTGTTCATCTTCGTTATTCTTTTTACAGCTTTTTCATCCAATGAAACCGACGGTCTCGATGGTTTGAACGCTGGCGTTCTCTTAATGGCATTTGCCTCTTTCGCAGTGATTGCTTTTTTTCAGAACAAAGTAGATCTTGCAGCTTTTTGCAGTGCAATCTCTGGCGCACTACTGGCATTTCTCTGGTTCAATATCTACCCAGCACGATTTATAATGGGTGATACAGGGGCGGTGGGCCTCGGAGCAACACTTGGTGTCGTAGCACTCCTGACAAATTCTGTGATTGTACTTTTCATCATAGTTTTTATCTATATTTTAGAATCAGGAAGTGCATTTATACAAATTTCCTCAAAAAGATTATTTGGGAGGAAGGTCTTTCTAGCAGCACCGATACATCATCACTTTGAAGCGCTCGGATGGCCTGAGCCAAAAATTGTCATGCGTGCTTGGGTTTTCACAGCTTTTACTGCAGGCATCGGAATTCTCGTCGGTATAGTCGGTATGGGCTCATAAATCATAAAAAAAGTAATACCACAATATGAAACTAAAAAAAATACAAGAAATTGATCTTACTGGGAAGCGCATTTTGCTGCGCTGTGATTACAATGTTTCTGTAGATGAAAAAGGAAAAGTAAAAGATCTCTATAAAATCCAAGTATCAAAAAAAACTGTCGACTACATCATGTCATTTAGTGGTGTAAAATTGTGCATCCTTACGCATCTAGGGCGACCGAAGGGGAAAAAAGACAATGCTTTTAAAGTAGCCCAAATGAAAGATGAGATTGAAACAACACTACAAAGAAGTATTCGCATGGCATGTGATTGCATAGGCGTCTGCGTAAGTGGCGCACTGGAAGAGGTAAAAGAAGGTGAAGTTATTCTTTTGGAAAACGTACGATTTCACAAGGAAGAAAAAGAAGGTGATACACATTTTGCCTCGCAGCTTGCAGCACCCTTTGACATCTATGTAGGTGATGCATTTGGCGTATCTCATCGCAAGCACGCATCTGTCGCAGCCATCACGCAGCACATCCCTAGCTATGCAGGACTTGTAAATCAAGCAGAAGTGGAAGCGCTAACAAAGATTAAGGCGGACGTAAAACATCCAGCAGTGGCAGTGATAGGTGGCTCAAAAATCGAGACAAAAATCCCACTCATTAGTATGTTCGAAAAAGACTATGACCATATCTTAGTCGGGGGTCGTACATCTGTAGAAGCAATCGATGCAAAAATGACTTTTTCGCAAAAGGTAGTACTGCCAAAAGACTTCACAGGAAAAGAGAGATTTGATATCGGCGAAAAAACAACCAAAAAATTCGTAGAAACGATCAAAAAAGCACAAACAATCGTATGGAACGGACCACTTGGGAAGTTTGAAGAGGCGCCATATGATAAAAGTACTCTCGCAGTTGCAGATGCAATTGCAAATAATAGAGAAGCGTATTCCGTAGTAGGGGGTGGTGAAAGCGTACAAGCAGTTACGGAGTCAGGGCACTTCGGCGATATTTCCTTTGTCTCGACAGGCGGAGGCGCTATGCTCGCATTCTTAAGCGGCGACAAAATGCCAGGTCTCACAGCTCTTGAAGAATAAATTTTTTTATTCGTTAGTAGGTATAATGAGAATACATTAGTAAAATTGATCATCTAACTACAACAGTGAGTGAAAATACGAAATCAACGACATTTAAATAAGTCTACAAGCACTACTCTGACTCGATCGCTGCCTAGAAGTCTATATCTATTGATGTCCTGGAAGAA
>CALIRC010000113.1 GCA_938044295.1 Minisyncoccota bacterium | reverse complement strand
CGTCCTGGACCACGGTTTGGGCGTACTTCTCCAACGGAATATGCTGGGAAATTGTAATGATGGATATAGTGTTTTTTTACATCCACTTCCATGGTATCTATAATCTGGTGATCACCAGGTGCGCCAAGAGTCGTTACAGTAAGCGCTTGTGTTTCGCCGCGTGTGAATACCGCAGAGCCGTGCGGTCTAGGCAAGACACCCACTTCACAGTTTATGGCCCGGATTTCATCTATGCGACGTCCATCTGGCCTTTTTTCTGTCTCTAGGATATTTTTGTGGACAATTTCATCTGATATCTCATCGAAGAGTAGCTCAAACGTATCTTTGAACAGTTTTGGCATTTCATCATGTGTTTCCATGATTTTTGCTTCAATCTCTTCCTGTACAGCCTCCCGGATCACCTTTACATTTTGACCGATCTCTTTTTTTGTCCCATAAAGTGCTGGTTCCAGCTCTGTTGCTTCGATCATTTCTCGCATCATCGCCTCGATCTCGTCATCCATCTTCAGGAGAGTGGGCTCAGCTTTTTCTTTTCCTGCTTCTTGTCGCATTTTTTCTATAAATGCAGCAATTTCTTTGATTACTACATGTCCCGCTTCAAATGCTTCTTGCAAATCCTCATCTGAAATTTCACTAGCCGCTGCTTCGATCATATTGATTTTGTGCGCTGTGCCTGCAAGTGTGAGATTGAGCTCACTTTTTTCTAGTTCAGATTTTTTTGGATTGATCACGATTTTGCCGTCAATTTTGCCAACGCGCACAGCTGCAACTGGTCCGTTCCATGGTATATCGCTCATGTGTAGCGCTGCTGATGCAGCTATAACACTGATAACATCAGGATCATTCTCACCATCAAAAGAATGTGCAGTTACTGTGACTTGTGTGTCATTTCGCATGCGAGGGTCAAAAAGTGGTCTGATTGTACGATCGACCACGCGTCCTGTAAGAATAGCATCATCACTTGGACGTCCTTCGCGTTTTATAAACCGAGAGCCTTTGATCTTACCTGCGGCATAGTATCGCTCTTCATAATCCACCATCAGTGGAAAATAGTGTGTCACAAATCCAATACCAGAACTCATTGTACCTGTGGCTAGCATCTGTGTTTCGCCATAGCGTACACTGACGGCTCCATTGGCTTGTTTTGCCCAGTGACCTGATTCAAAGGTCATAGTGCGCCCTGCGATGTCCAGGGTCCATGTTTTTTTTGCCATAAGAAATAGCGAGCAATGTACAGTATATTTCTATAAATCTACAGAACTGTGCCAAAATTTTTTGTTTTGGAAGACTTCTGCACATTCATAGTCTATTATACTGCGCGCTGCTGTGTAAATTGTTAGATAGAACATAAAATGCGCCTGCCAATAGTGTGACAGGCGTGCGTGTATTTGTCAATCACTGTCGGAGATCTTTCTGCATATGTTTTTTGCCATCACCCCTTCCAACGTAAACGCATTTTTATAAATGTGGATCTTTGCGCATACGTCTATGGAGCGTTTTTGTGAAAGGAGTAGTTTATTTCTCTCTACAAGTACGTGTCAATAATGTCTTGTACTGCTTGCGTGAGATTTTTTTACTCTTGCTTCATTGGATCTATTGCTTTTTCTATTTATTCCCTAACAACTTACAAAAGTTTTGCTCTTGAACATTAATGCTTTGATTTTTAGATATATCTCTCTTTAATGTTCTTGGCCGTAATTTGACATATTTATTTTATCGTGCTATTGTGATTTTGTATTTCTACTGGAGACGCTCGTGACAGATCAGATCGGAAATGAAGGTGAGGTGGATATGGTTTTCTATCAGGCAGAAAAATTGCTGTCTGTTTCTAACATTGACGAATTTTTTGATATGCTCAGTAAGAAAATGCTTACGCCTGAGCAAACATCCTTGCTTATAGCTTTTACTGATGAAAGCAGCTCTGGTCCTTGTTTAAAGTTGAGATATTTAGACCTTAGGCGACTAGCATTTTTGTTAGCTGCTGTTGATGCAGATACGCAAAATATGTTAATCACTTACTGCTTGGAGAGGTTATGGAAGAAGAGTGATTGTGAGGAGGTTATGCTATTTGTCAGGAGGATGGACAATGCTCTCGTTATTTCTCATAAAAAGGAGATTATGGCAATTTTCTGCAATAATTCCTATCCTCACTCAGTCGAGTTTTTGGAGTACCTTAGGGAGATTGAATCGGAAAAATTGGACGTATCGAAATAGTCTCAAAAATGTAGTTTGTGGCGTCTCTGTAATAGAGACGTCTTTTTTTATTTTCTTCGGTTTGTTGTCCTTTTTTTGACTTGTTTTTTTACCCCTCTTTGGGCAATGAGGTATTTTTTCTTGTCATCACTGAGGTTTAAAAAGTCATCTACGGTCTCTATGAGCCTTGTGCTAGTGCTTTCTGCAAAGGCCACACCTTCGACACGGCAGCCTGTGGTTGTCTGAAGGTATTGTACAAGCGGTATATAGTCGCCATCACCTGACGCTATGACAATGACATCTGCTTTTGCTGCAAGCTTGATGGCATCGACGGTCACACCGACATCCCAATCACCTTTTTTCTGCCCCCCTGTGAATACCTGCAAATCTTTGGTCTTTACCTCGTAGCCGGCATTCTCTAGTGCATCGAAGAATGCGTCTTCATGCGCTTCTTCTGTAGCGATGCCATAGCCGATTGCTCTTATAAGCTTGCGACCTTCGAGCGCTCCTTCGAGGAGATTTTTAAAATTTACTTTCTTATTATATAGTACGCGTGCGCTGTAGTAGAGGTTTTGAATGTCTACAAGAACACAAACACGCTGGTCTTTGTGTTTCATATTTTCATTATACTGATTAATTTTTTGTATGCTTTCTCATGTCTTTTAGTTTTTAGGTACACAAAAAGCATCTTAATCTGATGCTTTGAGTGTAGCATGTCTCTTAGAGATAGGCTATTTCTTGAGTCCGAGTTTTTTGATGAGTGCTTTGTAAGCCTTTGGATCTTTATCTTCGAGATACGTAAGTAGTTTTTTTCGTTTTGCTACCATCTTAAGCAGACCACGACGTGAGTGGAAATCATGGATGTTTTTTTTGAGATGTGTGGTGAGTTTTTTGATGCGCGTTGTAAACAAGGCTATCTGATATTCTGGTGAGCCAGAGTCTTTATCGTGACGTATTACGTCTTTGGTTGCGTTGACTTTTTGCCTTTTGGTAAGCATTGTTTTGTACTGCTATAGAGTCGTCTAGTTTTTTGGATTTTCTAAACCACGCCATGCGAGTGTAATATTATTTATGCCATTACTGTAACATTCTTTTCTTTTTTTTGCAAGAAAAAACCGAGTCGCAATGGTCTCGGTTGATTGGGTTTTTTCAGCTTTAGTTTATTTTTGTATCGTTTGCACTTGTCGTCATACTGCTGACAATGTCTTTGGCAGCTCTAAATGGTGAAAATTGCTTTTTGTACACTTCCGCAACTCTTTCTTTTTTTAAGTGCTCCCACATAGGTTCCATGATTACCCCAATGCTTTTCTCTTGTGTTGGTAGCGCTAGGTAATTTTTTACAAACTTCGTAGCATCACCACTAAAGCAGCACTCTTTGCATGAAAATTTTTTTGATTTTGATATTGTAAATTTATTTCCTTTTGATTTACATAGTGGACATTGTCCAATCCATTTATCTTGAAATAAATTTAACTGATGCAACTCATCCAAGTTAAAATGCGCCACCAGTACTTCTATGTAGACATCTTCATCAATTAATTTGGACGTTCTACTACTTGTAATATCCATTTTTGATCTCCACCCTTTTTTAAGGTTCTAAGTATTTGACTTTTGCAATGTATCACAAGTCGATTTTGCTGTCTATGCTATTTTTATTGTGGCTTAGCACGTATTATCAGCGATGTAATACCATCTCCAAATAACCACACAACACCCAAGTGCACACTCTCGCGGCTGCGACACCTGCCACAGCTGCTTATGGGTCTAGACACACTGCGCATCTGTGGCAGATGTCTCGCTCACGAGAGAGCACACTTGATGTAGGCTGGTTATTTGGAGATGGTATAACTAACTAGATACTAAAAAAACCTCGCGCGTTGCGAGGTTTTATGTCTTAAAGGATTGCTGCTGCTGAGATATGGTCGCCTTTTTTTGGTTTCATGATGTTGACACCCTGCGTTGCTCTGCCGAGTGTCGATATTTCACCGATGGCAATCCTTATGATTTGCCCATTGTCACTTGTGATGATGAGATCACTTTCTTTATCGTCTGCGCTCACCATATAGGCTGCAACTATTTTTCCTGTCTTTGGTGTGACATTTGCAGTTTTTAATCCGCTGCCACCACGTTTTTGGATTTTATATTGTGTGAGGTTGGTTCGCTTACCCATGCCATTTTCTGTGACAATGAGGATTTGTGCACCCTTTTGTTTTTTAAATGCGAGATCCATACCAACGACAAGATCATCTCCCTTGAGCTTTATGCCGCGTACGCCTGCCGCATTGCGTCCCATTGGTCTTACATCTGATTCTTTGAAGTGAATTGCCATACCTTGTGCTGTTATCATGGCAATTTCATCACTTCCTGTTGTTGGTTTAACCCAATTGAGTTTGTCCCCTTTCTCTAGTTTTACTGCAATGAGACCACTTCTTCGAACGTTGTTAAAGTCTTCAATCTTTACCTTTTTTACTACTGCGTGACGTGTTGCCATGAAGAGGTATTTGAAGTTATCTTCTTTGTTAAATGGGATGATTTCAGTAACCTCCTCTTGTGCACTCAACTGTAGGAAATTTACAATTGCATTTCCTTTAGCTGTACGCGTGGACTCTGGGATTTCATAGGCTTTTGTCTGGTATACCTTTCCTGTAGATGTGAAGAAGAAGAGGTTGTCATGCGATGAAACACTCAGGACATGTTTTACGGTCGTATCTTCTTTTGTGGCTGCACCGATCACGCCTTTTCCACCGCGTTTTTGCGTCCGGTATACATTTGGACTCATGCGCTTAATGTAGCCATCACTTGTCATGGTGATGATCGCTTCTTCATTTGGTACAAGATCTTCTTGTTTGAACTCTCCTACGGCGCCTTTTATGACTTTTGTCTTTCTTTCATCACCAAATTTTTGGGTGAGTTCTTCGAGTTCTGTTTTGATAATTGCGCGCATCTTCGCAGTACTCGCAAGGATTGCTTGGAGCTTTTTGATGAGCGCTTTCTTTTCTTTTAATTCATCTTCAATTTTTTTGCGCTCAAGACCTGCAAGTGTTTGTAATCGCATCTCAAGAATTGCCTGGGCTTGAATGACAGAGAATTTGAACTTTTTAATCAAATTGGTTGCTGCGTCTTCTCTGGTTTTTGATTTGCGTATGATTTTGATCACTTCATCGATGTGGTCAAGGGCTTTTTTAAGCCCCTCTAAAATATGTGCTCGCTCTAGAGCACGATCGAGGTCAAACTGTGTACGTCTGCGTACAACTTCTTGACGATGCACAATGTAGTACTCAAGAATCTCTTTTAAGTTTAAAATACGCGGCTCTATCCCATCGACAAGAGCCAACATGTTCATGTTGAAGTTTTTCTGGAGATCTGTGAGTGTGTAGAGCTTGTTGAGGACTTTTTGTGGATAGGCTTCTTTTTTCAGGTCAACGACAACGCGCACACCTTCCTTTGAGGATTCATCACGGAGATTTTTAATGCCATCAAGCTTTTTTTCACGTACGAGATTTGCGATTTTTTCTACGAGCGTTGCTTTGTTTGTGAGGTATGTCATTTCTGTGACGATAATCGAGAACTGGCCTGATCGGCCTTCTTCAATTGTTGCCTGCGCTCTGGTAACTACTTTACCGCGTCCTGTTTTGTAGGCTTCTTTTATGTCCTTTTTATTATAAATAATCCCACCTGTTGGAAAGTCTGGCCCTTTGACATACTCCAAAAGATCCTCTACTGATGCATTTTTGTTGTCAATAAGATGTGTTATGGCTCCTGAGAGTTCGCGAAGGTTGTGTGGTGGAATGTTTGTTGCCATTCCAACAGCTATACCCATTGTCCCATTTAACAAAAGCTGGGGAAGCTTTGCAGGTAGTACAGATGGTTCTTTGTGTACGCCGTCAAAGTTTGGGCGAAAATCAACTGTGTTTTTTTCGATATCAAAAAGCATCTCTTCTGCGATTGGCTTGAGTTTTGCTTCTGTATAACGGTAGGCAGCTGGACTATCACCATCCATAGAGCCGAAATTTCCCTGTCCCCAGATGAGTGGATATCGTAGGGAAAAGTCTTGTGCCATGCGCACCATTGAGTCATATACAGCTGTGTCACCGTGTGGGTGGTACTTTCCAAGTACCTCACCGACCACTGTTGCACTTTTGCGGAACTTTGCGCCTGGTTTGAGCCCTGTTTTCCACATGGAGTATAGAATGCGTCTGTGTACTGGTTTCATACCGTCGCGCACATCTGGAAGCGCTCGCGCGATGATGACACTCATAGCGTACTCCAGGTAGGATTGCTGCATCTCTTTTACAATTGGACGTTCTGTTATGCTGTGCAGTGGTGCGATTTCAGCTTCTTCGGTTTTTGCTTGATTTTTCTTTGCCATGGTAGAGGTGTTTATCTATATATAAATGCACTTGTGCTATGTGGCTGCAGTGGTTGTTATTCTCTTTCTAGTAGGGGTTGTTCTGGTGTTTGCGATCTGTCGTCGATGATGGTATCAAGTGAAACACCTGGATCTCCTTGTTCTTCCTTGAACTGCTCTTGAATGCCTTGTAATGTACTTCCTGCTTCTTTTGTGTCGTCTATAGTCTCTCGCCCTTCTTCGATGAGGTCATCAATAGATGTGGCGCCTGGCGTTTTTTGTAGCGTATCGTTTACGGTGTCTCTGATATCTTGAATACTTGTCGTGTCGTCGTCTGGTTGTGGTGTCATACTGACCTTCATTGAAAGTATCCATACGAAAAGCACAAGAAGCATTGATATAGCAACAAGTCCATAGACCCACCGTAACCGGATGTGCTCAGGTTTACTGCGAATCTCTGCGATTTTTTCATCGATTCCTGACATGAAGATGCTTTATGTAACTTTAAGTAGAACAACCTCCATCACTTTATCGTCTATATCCTGTGTTTTTATAGTGTACTTTTCCAACTGTGTTTTTGGACAATTACCGATGTTTGAGCAAAAATCTTCCGCTGTGCGGAGGTCTTTTTGATTCACTCCCTTTGTCTTGTATTGCATAGGGATGATTACTTTTGCCTCGATTTTTCGTGCGAGCACTTCTGCTGTCTTACCATCCATGCCTTTTTCATCGCCAATCGGGAGAAAGAGTATATCTGCTCCAGAAGCTACATCGATCTGATCAGGTATAAGTTCAGCTCCTAGAGCACCTAGATATACAACCTTCATCCCTTCTACATCGAGAACAGATGTGACGGACCTGCCACGCTCGGCGCCATTACTATTATCGTGTGCAGTGTCGAGACTTACGATGTTTACACCCTTTACAGCGTATTCACCAGGCATATCTATAATTATCGGCTCACCACGCATACTACTACTTGCTACGTATTGATCGGATGCGTGTGGTACGAGTATAAGATCAGCCTTAGATTGCAGTGGCTTGAGTCCTGTTGATTTTCCATAGGGACCTAAAATGATGACGATGTCATCACTTCCTCTTCCGGATGTTTTAGCTACCAACTTGAAACATGATAGACCGTGATATGTGATATGCATAGATCGAGATAGTGAATTCCTTAGAGCATCCTTAGCTTGTCTTTGCTTATTGCTTTCCTAAGCTCTGTTTACTTGAGGGTTATTATTGATTGTAGCGCCTGCAACTTCAAAGACTAAAGTATCTTCTATAATAATCTAGCGCTTTGGAGTATCAAAATTATATCACGCACACTTGCCGTTGCCAATATCTGCTTTTTTATTGCTTTTCTTATATAGACTTGCATAATTGCACTTTTTGTACTATACTTTTCATACGTTCCTTACTTGGTAATTATTAAACAATTCGTTAGCCTTGTTGCTTGCTTTTATTTTGCAGGTTTAAATAGGGTCTCAGATGCTTCGTGCTCGAAGTATTGCTTTGTTTGGTAGTTCTCAATTTTGGATTGGGATTTTTTTGTGCATTTTATTTTTAATGTTGCTTTGCACAGGCAGCGATACTATAGATTTATGGCTACTGATGAAAAAGATCTTCTTGATAAGATCGTCGAAGAGGTAAAAAATGAGGGAAAACTTTCAGCAATCACAGCAACAAAAAACGACGATTCTGCTGATTTTGCAGGAGACTCTGGCCAACAAGACACTGCGGAGACTCCGAAGCAAACTGACACTAAAGACTCAGAACTAGGTGCGACAGAGACTACAGTTAAGGAAAAGTCTCAGAGTTCTACTGGATCTGCTGCGACGATGGCGGACCTTTTTGAGACTGATGAAACTGTTATACCAGCACTTGGAGATACTGTTACTGGTACTGTGATTGATATTTCTACAAATGTTGTTCTCGTAGACCTTGGGACAATCGGTACTGGTATGGTTATTGGTCGTGAGGCAAAGAGTGGACTCAGTGAAGATGCGAAGCTTGCTATCGGATCTAAGATCGAGGCTGTTGTCACTGATATGATCAATGAAGAGGGCTATATGGAGCTCTCTATTCGTGAAGCTTCTTATGAAAAAGCATGGGATGATCTGCGTGCTAAGAAAGAGGGGGAAAAGACCGTTAAAACACGCATTCTTGATGCAAATAAGGGAGGACTTATTGTTGAGATGAATGGTATCACTGGCTTCCTCCCAGTATCGCAGCTTTCGAGTAAGAATTATCCTCGCGTGGAAGATGGTGATCGGAACAAAATTTTGGAACTTCTCAAACAACTGGTTAATAAGGAGCTTCCTGTACGAATCCTCGATGTGGATCAGGAAACAGAAAAGCTTATAGTTTCTGAAAAGGCTGCGCATAGCGAAGAAGAGCGACAAGCAATTTCTGGACTTTCTGTAGGTGACGTTGTTGAAGGTGAAGTTAGCGGTGTTGTTGACTTTGGCGCATTTGTGAAATTTGCACCTGTGAATGCGGATATAGATGATGAATCTCGTTTAGAGGGCCTTGTTCATATCTCCGAACTTGCGTGGCAATTGATTGCGAACCCACGCGAAATAGTGAAAGTTGGCGATAAAGTGAAGGCTAAAATCATTGGAATTGATGATACTCGTATTTCCCTCTCTGTAAAAGCTCTTCTAGCTGATCCGTGGACGAGCATTACTGATAAATATGAGGTTGGTAAAGAATACCGCGGTACAGTGGATAAGATTAATCCTTTTGGTGCGTTTGTCTACCTTGATAGTGATATCCATGGACTTGCGCATGTGAGTGAATTTCAGGAGGCTTTCCCAGGTAAAAAACTAGATGATACAATCTCGAGTGGTAAAGACTATATGTGGAAGGTGCTCTCTATTGAACCAAAAGAACACC
>CALIRC010000112.1 GCA_938044295.1 Minisyncoccota bacterium | reverse complement strand
AAAAAACTCTCGTGCATGTGTAAAATTGTTTCACCCGCCAGAAGATGATGTTGGCAGTATAAAAATAGCTGCATTTCGAGCAAAAAAAATCACATCCATATGTGAGAGTGATCTCGCGTTACCTAAGCAGTTTATTCTACCAAGGCATATTGCTACCAACAGAAAAGGCGATGTGATCGGCTATATGATGCGCAAGCTTCCGCCAAATTTTGTGAAAGTAAAAAATTTGCTAGAACAGCGATTCAAAACAGATCACGCAATTGGACTCAAGGAAATATCACAGTTATTCATAGCACTCTTTGGCGATCATGCACTTGTAGATGGAAAGATAGAAGCGATAGGTGACATTAACGTTGGGTCAATTATGATCAGTCCTGACTTGGCACACAGAGCATGGGTAGATACGGATAGTTGGAGTCATAAAGGATTTCCATGTCTTGCGACAACAGAAATATTCTGCCATCCAGATCTCTACCCAAATCTCAATGTAGGGAGTTCAAAAGTGATACGACATGAAATGCATCACGACCGATTTTCTTTGATGGTTATGTATGTACTCATGGCACTCTCAGGAGCGCACCCATTTCGGATGGGTATACATGATCGATATCATAGCCTGCAAGAGAGAGTGAAAAATGGTATTACAATTTTCGACAGTGATGTTATCTATCCATCGATTCTGCCATCTCCAGAGGTCTTAAGTGATGACGTTCTCAATTATGTAATCAGTATTCTCAAGAGGGAGAATAAAGATCCTATCAACACAGAATTATTGCAGGAATTTGCTGAAACAATTGTAGTGTGTGAGAGCTGTGGAGGACAATATACAGCAATGCGAACGCATTGTCCACTCTGCCATGAAAAAACCACGATCGATCTAAGTGCAATTACGCAAATAATGATAGACGATAGCTTTTTTGTAGCAGGTGGAACAATAATTTTTGTACAGTCTGTGGGTGAAGAACTACGAGTCATACGCCGTCAGAATGATCAACTGCACATAGCAACAATCATGCAAGATGGCAAGGTGCACACGATTCAAACCAATATCAAAGCAAAAAAAGGGATGCGATATAGGTTTTTCGATGCATGTCTTGTTGTCTGTCAGGAACCTTATGCAGCATCTCCAGTGGAGCTTGACATATACAGGATCTCAGGAGGTACGCTCACATTTATCTCAAAATCGTCGACTGCGACACTGGAAAATGATTCTGCGGTGTTCTCTACTACCGCAAAATACCTGTACAGAATTGCTGGAAATTCAATCGTTCAAAATAAACTGTTCGGAGAAGTTCTTACCAATAATTCGATTACAAAGGTTTTTAGAGGGCAGACGTGGTTCACAGCTGACCGTATGTCAGGTGCAGATCGTGAGGTGTTGTTTGGCTACAACCGATCACGAAGAGACTATCAGTGGTTTGTCTGTGCACAACAAGAAAATGATGATTCAAAGTTATCGTTCAGTAATATCAATGTGTCAGCAATGCGTAGAGGAGAAAAACTGGAAGACTTCAAAGTCTATTTTCACACAGAGAAAATTTTGCTTGTACGAAAAACGATCTACAGAGGGAGAGAGTCAGTGCGGTATACAATCATCACCTTAAATGGAGATGTAATAGATGATATGCTGATTAACGCTGACGAAAGTGCATTTAAGTACTGGGAAGGACTTACTGGAAAGTTATACCAAGGCAGTAGTGTTTTACACATCTCGACAGAGGGCCTTGTGAAACAAGATCTAAAAAATGGTGCTTACACACCAATCAAAGGAACAGAGAAAATGATCGGACCAAATGATGGACTGTTGAAGTTTGGCAGAAAAATCTGTGTCCCACGTCGCGATGGAATCATCGCAATCACCAAGAAGTAAATCAACACAATCGGAGATTAAAATGACAGAAAAAATAAATGTGTGTGACCATGCACCACTATTGTATACGCCAGATTTCTGGAATCCTCAAAAGGCTTATCAGAGCTACACACCAGATTTAGCAAGTGCGTACATCGAAGGAGTAAAATTTGCTGCAGAGAATGGTTTAAAAACAGCACAAAAACTCATCGCACAAGGAAAAGCAACAGCACTTATGGCTACTGATCTGCAAAATGATTTTCGCGAAAGCGGAAGGTTGCCTGTACAAGGAGCAGACGATGCAATACTACGTACGTGCGTTCGCGCAATAAATGGAATTGTATCAAGTAAGTACGCCGGAATAATTTGGTCGCAAGATGGCCACTGTGGGCAACATATCTCGTATGATGTGCGATGGAGAGATGAAAAAGGTATGCCGCTAGATTTACGTGAACATGGAAATGCAGCAACGCTTTCAATTGAGGACCCACACAAAGCAGTATTCAAGGCAACGGGCTATAGTGCAGACGGTCCATATGACATCGGCTATTACAGGTCGAAGTTTGATTCAAGTGATACTGTGGATTATTCAAATCATCTCAACGATACAAATCAGGGCGATATTTGGGTATTTGTGACGCATTGCAAGTTGGGTTCAGATGGTGTAAATTTTCACCCATTATTGCAAGAAGTGGTTGCATTTGCAGAAGGTGCTTTGAGTTTGATGCCGACGTTGATTCCAAAAGGACACATCGCAAATACTGACTGGTTTGGACCGCTTATGCCTTGTAGACCTGATGATGATCACGAACAAGGAGGTTTTCAGGAAGACATCATCAAAGCATTTAAGATGTTTTTCAGAATTGAGTTTGCTGGAATTGCCACAGATTTTTGTGACTTCTACATGAAGAAGCAGACAATGGATAATTTGCGCGGTACAGAGTACATGGAAAAACTCGTTTTCCTTACTGATTGTACAGCAGCAATTGTTCCAAACGCTGATCACGTCATGAAGCAAGACGCGCAGGCGCAAAAAGATGGTGTAAAATTTATCGACCATAACGCATCATTTGCAGAAGCTGCATAAGTAAGTAATCGTACGTAGTTTACAGCAGAGACCTGATTCATGGTCTCTGCATCATTCGTCAAAACCAAAACACAACCAAGAGGAAGAATTTATCATGACGTCAAAAACAAATATCGCACCATTTTTTGATGACTTCGACGTGTCAAGTGTTATCTCGCTGAAGGCACAAAGCATTGCAGCGCCCATAGTGAGGGGTCAAGATATCACAACAGATGAGTTGATGTTAGGGGGTGGTATACGGATCGTATATTTCATCATCGATAGATCTCCATCTATGCATGAGGTCGCACAATTACTGATCGATGGATTTAACGATGAGTATATTCCCGCAACAAAAGAAGCGCGCGAAGATGATATCAGCGTTCTGCGCATTGGGGGAATGTCATTTTCATCCAACTGTACACCTCTTTGGCTACAGGAAGACGAAAACAAAAAAATGACAGCCTTCCATGCCTTAGAGGATCTGCCAAAATTGTCAAAAGCGGACTATAATCCATTCAGAGGGCAAGCAACAGCGCAGTATAAAGCCATTATTGAAGGAACAGCAACGGTACTACGGTATGGATCAGAAGAAGTAAATAGGACTGGCACACATCCTGAAGTCGATGTAATCATCCTCGCTGATGGAGATAATAATGATTATCCATTGGATATCGATGAGCCACGAAAGGTCATTCAAGGTGCAAATAAGTCACTAATTCGGTACTCCTATCTATACTTCGAAACAGAAGGTGGATCGCAAAATCCGCGGCAAGCAGCGATTGATTTGGGCATCAGTCCAGAAAATATCGAATGCTTCAATAAGAAGCCTGGTGAAACAGATGGAGAGTATCGCAGTCGATTTCGCCGACTAATGCGTGTCATGAGTAAAATATCAGCTGGAGGAGATGCTGCTACAGCAGTGGCAGCAGCAGTAGCTGCAGAAGATGACGACATAATTTAACGGCAATATTTTCAGCAGGAACAAAGTTCCTGCTGTTTTTCTTTACAAGGAGGACTTCCTCACATTGCACCAAAGTGAGGCACAAACACTCCTTTGTCTGACGACGTACGTCAGAAAAAGGAATGTTTATAACGAAGCAGTGCGCAAAGTGAGGAAGTCCTAACAAGAAAAAGATAGTTGCGAAGATGTTATACAAATACAAATAATCAAAAAAAATGCACCACATCAAAGCACCAAATGCGTACAAAAAGAAAGGGGTCACAATATTTCTCGCAGGCTCCATCGAGATGGGAAAAGCCTCGAGGTGGCAAGAAAACGTAGTACACAAAATGAGAGAATATGACGGCACATTACTCAACCCTAGGAGGGATGATTGGGATGAGTCGTGGCGATATGACTCTCCAGAATTTAAAAGACAGGTGCATTGGGAGTTGGATGCACAAGAGAGTGCAGACCATATCCTCATGTTTTATGAAAGCAAAACAAGATCACCCATTACGTTGCTTGAGCTTGGGTTGCTTGCACACACAGGGAAGATGATCGTCGTGTGCGATGAAAGTTTCTGGCGTTATGGTAACGTGCATATCGTATGTGAGCGTTACAAAATACCACATTTCAACGACCTAGACATAGCACTAGAGCATCTCACAGAAATCATATAAAAAAGAAGGGGAAGCAGAATCAAAAACAGACCCAAAAGTTTATTGGGCCTGTCAGTTTCAGTGATCCAAAATAACGCAAGTATGCACACTAAGGGATATGGTAATACGAAAAAATCTCGAAGAAAAAATACAAAGCAAAGTGGAAGCGAGAAAGTTACAATCACACTAAATACATCTCTCCACTTCGAGATCCGGTCAGGGTGTATATAAATTTCTTGTAAGTTATGACATAGTAAGATGATACGTATGTCACGCCCCGTAGGGTGTGACACACGTACCATTTCGTTGTATCAAAAATCTTTCCGTAGAAAAAAGTGTGTACAACTGTGATGTGCGGACGTACGACATCCCACATCATGACTTCAACTACATATGATGTAGCTAGAAGTTAAGCTTTATTTCAAGAGTTGAGAAATTGGTTCTATCGATTCCTCTAGCTTGGTATATACTCTAAGATTTGGCAGATGTAGTTGAAAATCTGAAAGCATTTTTTCAACAGCATCTTTGGCGTATCCTGAAAAATCATTCGGGTTACAAGTAATAACAACTCGATTTGGGTCATCAAATGCTGCGCTAAGCGCTTCAACACCTGAATAGAGGCTGATGCCGCTGTCATTAGGACGATCTTCCATCGGATCACCTATGTAGCAAAAAGTGTGACTGTACCCAAGCATTGCTTGATCCTCAAGAAATTGCGTATTTTCGCTCCATCCTTCAGGACCTACATTGGGATCGAAAAGCCGATTACGAGAAAAATTCCTCGCAACAAGTGTATCAATGAGCCTCTGACGCATCGGGTTATTGCCACATGTTCCTGAAAGAAAAAATGCAAAAAGTGGATTGTTATTTCCTTCAGAAATAATATAATCCACCGCCGAACCAAAATTGGGCAAAACCACATCAGATCCAAAACGGTTGATGATGTCCATCTCGATAGCTTTGATGCTTTTTTGTACACCGGCGTCTTCAAAAGTATCAAACATAACAGCAGTTCTGTTACGTTTCCTATAAAATGAAAAAAGCAACTGTATATACGAGTATACACTGATACTTTTTGGTGCAGTACTACGCGGATCAGTTAAATGGAAGAGCATAATAGCTTGAGGGTCTGCCTTAACTGCATCTTCAGCAGCTTTTGCCTCATCGTTCCATGTGCCAGGCGGGAGGACAGGATTGAATATTTGTTCTGGGAGGACACCGGCATTCGTCAATGTTGAGATATAAGGATCTCTCCAGGGATTTTCGCCACATGTACCACCTAAGAAAAGTCTTTTCATTTCATCTCCTAAATAAATTGATTTTTAAAGTATTATATTCCAGATAGAGATTCTCCATCTGAAACAAGTCAATAATAGCACAAAAAAACAAAAATGTCAATAAAATATTTTGCAAGTAATAAAAAAAATGCAATAATAACATTCAGAACACAAACAGTCCAAAAAGAGGGTAAAAAATGAAATTACCAAAAGGTGGCAAGCTGCGCGAAGATGCGCTCGACCAGAGAGTACTAAGTACCGGGAATTTAAAAAAAATAGAGGAATTGCTAGGTGTGTTTATAGACACCTCACTGTGTCAGGTAAAGAAGCAAAAAGTAACAGTAATGGATGAAAATGGAGAACTAATAGGCGACTTCACCTCAAAAAAGGAAAAATTCACCGAAAGAGAGTTGATGCAGGCAATTGTAAAAAAATATTTAGAGAAGATTGAATAAAAAACGCTCTGATCGCAGAAGCGACGTCCTATATCACTGGACGTCGCTTTTTAACGTAGTAAGATGTCATAATACACCAAGAAAAAATCGTGAGCAAAAAGAATGCGAAAAAATTGACAAAAATAGTATTTCATGCTAAAATGTCTATCGTCGATAACAGTCTTTTTACAGAAGGAGAGAAAGGTGAAAAAACCGAAAATTCTTGTCATTACCGACGTTGGTCGGGACGTTGATGACGTACTGGCGTTAAGCATACTTGAAGCTTTGCAAAATGCAGGGATGCTAGAGGTTGTGGGTGTCGTCACGACACATATGATTCCAGAAATTCGCGGTCGTATTTCTCGACTGATTACACAAATGTTTGGGAGAAAGATCGCCCTGGGAAGTGGAAGTACATATCCACTCGGGAGAGAGGGTGAGCAAGAACTGCTACATCAATACCTCGAGGAACACAAGATCAGAAATCATTCTTATGAAGGGATTGGTCTTGAGAAATTTAGTCAGCACACTTTTGCAGTATTTCGCAAATCGCATGAGGTAATTCTAAATGCAATTGCTGAGCATGAAAATATCTACATCATGGTGCTTGCTCCAATGACAGATCTCGCAAAAGCTGTACTGCACAATACTCAAATATTCAAAAGTGATAACTTGAGCGGTGTATTTATACAAGGCAACGCTAAAGTGGAAGATGGGAAGTTGATACCAGATCCTGTGGCGTACAATATCGCAGAGGATATATGGGCAGCTGAGATCGTCTTTGAGAAACTGAGTGGAATAATCCCCTTTACCTTTCTGGGAAAATGGGCGGCCTATAGTGCACCACTAAAAGAAGAAGACTTTCAGAGGTTTGCAGACACAGATCACCCAGTCGGGCGGTATTTGCAAACCACAGCGCGCAATGGGCTCAAGTGTTTCGCTCTGCGATTACCGAAAGTCTACAGCAATCTCTACGCAGGTGGAAAAGATGTAGATCCGAGGGACCCTATCAAGGATGCCACGCATCTGTCAAACCCATACGATCCGTCAACGATCCTAGCCCTGACACACCCAGAACTGTTTATACTAGAGAAAGAAGGTATACACACGCTCATTGGGATGAGCAAAGAGGAGTCAGGGGTCGTAAATCCAGAGACGCTCCATGCAACAATCATAGAGCAAATCATCAGTGGATTGACTGCAGCAAGTCGCAGACTGAAGCAAGAAAAGGACAGAAAGTATGGATAAAATAGCAAAAGAGGAGCGCTATGTAAGTGCGCAGAGCCTCCCAACGCTTTCATTCTTTCATGCATGTGTAGAAAATCCAGAGCAAAGAGTAAACTTCTTAATACGAGGATACAATCTCAGCATGAATATCCTGAGTGTAGAAGGAATAGTAGATAAAGAAGAATGTTACGAAATAGCGTTTAAACATGCACAAGCGCAAACGCCTGGTGAAATAACTACAGTAACTGGCTCCTCAGATGTGATGAGCGGACCGCCCGAGGTGGATCCGTACATCATAGGAAATGGGATAATGATCCTCCAAATCGAAGGTGCAGAGGAAAAGACAGGGAAAGCATGGATGCAATTTAACGACAAAAATGCGCAGATTATCTTTGATCGTTAGATGGAATGAATGACACTAACAGGTAATGGCAAAATCGCCATTACCTTTTTTTATCCACACATGCGCAGATGTTGACAGGAAATTAATAGTGTATATAATACACTATATAAAATAATAAGCATAGAAAGAAGTATGGGATGTATGTAGAGGGAAAAAAATTGACTAAAATATAATAATATGCTATAGTAAAAAGTCTTTCTCATCGGAAATTGCATAAAAAATATGAAATACGATGAGGGGAAGATTTTTCGTGGAAAGGCGTCTGCTGCAAAAAGGGATGTGCATCAGACTTCTCTCGCACGAAGAGAGAACAAATCAGAGCGTACATTATCATAAACAAAAATTTCTGCGGAGGAAATCATGGATAATATTATTCATATACCAACAATCTATTGCCAAGAGCATGATTTTTCATTGCAACCTTTTGCGATGTCCTGTGCATCCTCGCTACAGGAATCGCTAAACGACAAAGCAGTTGCACACGACGTGTCAAACATTCCATATCCGTACACGATGGATCATGCGGTTGCGTGGATCGATAGTCGGTCACAGATCATTACATCAAAATCAGATCGTGTCGATTTCATCATCATATGGAACGATAATGGTGTAGAAAAAGTGGTCGGATCAGTGGCATTTATCGAAATGAATACGATGCCTGCAAAAGGACATGTCGCACAAGTAAGTATGTGGATTGCACGAAAGTATCAGGGAAGAGGTCTTGCAACAGCAGCGCTCAAAATGCTGATCCAGTTCGGATTTGGTGAGCTCCATCTTCACAAAATCCACGGGTTCGCACATCCAGAAAACACGGGATCAATCCGTGTAATGAAAAAGGCTGGCATGCAGCATGAAGCGACACTGCGTGGTGACTGGGTACGCACGATAGATGGCAAAGAATACATAGCCGATTCCTATCTCTGTTCCATTTTTAATCCAAATTCCTCGTACGAAAGACTGCCTGCTGACTATCGATCTCAGCACAAACAGTAAAAAACGTATGTCGTGGATCATTTGATTCACGGCATACTACTCTAAGATCATCTCAGAAAAACTGTGGCAAAATGCCTTTTTGCCCTAGCTTTTCCCACCGAAAGGGTGCAATCATGCATATTTAGGTGGTGTATTTTAAAAACTTTACACAGTAAATCAACAAAAATCTGACAGGAGAAGTAATAATAATGAGACGATCACAAGAAGAAATCTCCACTCTTGACAAGGGGAATAATCCACAGACAGAACGCTTTGCACCGCTACATACAGCAAAAAAGATCATTGTATGTGGGTTAGCTGGCGACCCTCCACATCTGGCACACCGCGCTCTTGTAGAAACAATTGCCGCGAGGTCGGATGTACGAGAGGTCCATTTCACCCTCTCTGGTACACGACCATGCAGTGAGAAGCAGTATCACGTCAGTGATGCACACCGCGCTAAGATGTTTAAGATCTTATTGCACGAAGCGAATCCAAAAATTCACACACATGTAGAAACTGGCTCGCAACGCGCAAGCATAGATCAAATCGCACAAATGCAAAATGCACATCCAGATCATGAGGTGTGGTGGCTTGGTGGGTCAGATCATTTCGTACGGCGCGATGAGTATGGTGGAAAATGCGAGGTGCAACATCGGTGGAAAAATGGCACCAAGTTTATGAAAAGCGTCCCTATCATGCTTGTTTTGCGCAAAGGATACGAACAAGGAATGATA
>CALIRC010000111.1 GCA_938044295.1 Minisyncoccota bacterium | reverse complement strand
TATGTAGCATTTCAATTGAATGATTCTTATACCATCTCCAAATAACCAGCCTACATTAAGTGTGCTCTCTCGTGAGCGAGACATCTGCCACAGATGCGCAGTGTGTCTAGACCCATAAGTAAGCTGTGGTAGGTGTCGCAGCCGCGAGAGTGTGCACTTGGGTGTTGGGTGGTTATTTGGAGATGGTATTACTACTATGCATTTTTAGGTTTTGTTATTTTAAAAAAGCTCCGCTAAGGAGCTTTATTTATGCGGCGTCGAAACGTGCTTTGTTTTCTTCGATCCATTTTGTCATTTCTGCGCGCATTTCTTCTGGTGTACCTTTTTTGCTTGCCATGACGTCTGCATGTGCTTGCCCATAGTGTGGCTTGAGCGCTTGCATCCACTCCTCAAATGTCTGCGCGCTTGCTTCGTGGTCGCAGAGATCACACGTAAGTGTTTTCATAATTATTTTTTTGTAGGTTACATTTTAAATATAACATACTTAAAAAAGTTTTCTACGAGTCGAGAAGATCATCTGCTACTTCATAATGTGAATCTTCTTTGATATTAACTTCGACAATCTTGTCTGCATTTTTGAGTAGCTTTCTGCAGTCTGCACTGAGATGATAGAGATGCAGTTTTTTTCCTGATCGTAAATACTTCTCGGTCAATGAATTTACAGCCTCTATCCCTGAGTGATCAAGAATTCTTGCGTTTTGGAAATCTATATATACTTCGTCGGGATCATCCTTAGGGATAAATAATTCTGAGAAGTTATCTGTAGATGCAAAAAAGAGAAATCCATTAAGTTCGTAATGCTTTCCTCCATTAGTATCAATCCAGGTTTTCGCATGGATTTTACCAGCCTTTTTCCAGGCAAAAGCTAGAGAGGACATTATAATTCCTACAATTACAGCAGTTGCTAATTCTGTCAGTACTGTCACAATAGAGACTGTCGCGAGTACAGCAATATCTACGTGTGGTATTTTTCCAAGGAGCCGCAAACTTGACCAGGCAAATGTACCGATTACAACCATAAACATCACCCCGATAAGCGCGGCAAGTGGTATACGTTCGATCAGCGGTGCTGCAAAAAGAATAAATGTGAGCAGTGCAAGTCCTGCTGTAATGCCAGATAACCTCCCACGTCCCCCTGAGCTGATATTGATCATACTTTGTCCTACCATGGCGCAACCACCCATCCCACCAAAGAAACCTGTGACGACATTTGCCGTCCCTTGTGCGAAACACTCGCGATTACTTTTTCCTCGTGTATCCGTTATTTCATCGATTAAGGATAAGGTCATAAGTGACTCCACAAGACCTATGAAAGCTAAGACAATTGCATATGGGAAGATGATTGTTAGTGTCTCAAATGTCAATGGGACAAGCGGGAAATGAAACGTTGGGAAACCAGCAGCCATGGACCCATTAGCAAGCAAATCCTTCACTGTTGGCGTATCTATTCCAAAGATAATCACCGCAAGAGAGACGCCACCAATAGCCACTAGTGACGAAGGTACTGACTTTGTAAGCTTTGGGAGGAAATATATAACGGCCATCGTAACCCCGATGAGAAAAAACATTGTTAGTAGTGCTGGAGTAGCGAGCCACGTGCCGTGTATCCAACCAAAGTGACCCTCTGGTGTAAAGGATTGGAACTGTGGAATCTGTGCCAAAAGTATGACAATCGCTAGACCATTCACAAAACCTAGCATCACTGGATGCGGGATGATGCGAGAAAATTTCCCAAGTCGAAAAAAGGCAACAAGTAACTGAATAATCCCCATCAAGACAACTGTAGCAAAAAGATACTCCACGCCATGATCTACGACGAGCGCTACCATCACAACAGCAAGCGCTCCAGTAGCCCCAGATATCATCCCTGGTCGTCCAGAGAGCACAGCTGTAATGATACTCACCATAAAAGCAGCATAGAGGCCAACTATTGGGTCGACTTGCGCCACTAGAGCAAAGGCAATTGCCTCTGGTACAAGTGCAAGTGCTACAGTCAAACCTGAAAGTACATCAGCGCGGTATGTACCAGGAGACAGATAGGAGAGAATTTTTTGCATAAAATGTTTGTAATCAATATAATATTTTTTATCTCGCGTACAAAAACAAAACACGCCTCGCTCGTGAGGTGTGTAGTCGAAACTTTAGTATAGCTTCCAAAAGAGAATCTGTCAATGGCTCTACTTAGATCTTACTCTATATTCATGTTTCTATGTATTTCTACTTTACGAAGATTTACATGTTAGCTTAGATCAGTAGAATTTTATTAGTGTGTTCTTTACATTGTACAAACTTCATTATAAACCATCTATGGATGATATTATTCATTCCCAGTTTTGACTTGTCACGGGCGAGTGACAAGTCAACCTGAGAATGACATACTATTGTTTAAGTGATTGTGCGGCTAATCCACTATCAAAATAGTAAGTGAAATGCTGGTATGAGTAAAGCTGCATATGTTGCACACATCCCTATCATCCGTGGGAGTGGAAAGTGCGGATTGGTAAGCATGCCAAGAGCATGTAGTATGCGTCCTGCGACGAAACTAATTGCTAGCCATTTTACTAACACTACATTTGCTCCGCTTACTTCTAACAGTCCAAGCATAATAATCGCAAATGGAGTATATTCGATGAAGTTCCCAAATGCACGTATACGCCATTTGAGTTTCGTATTATTACCATCACCATATGGGTACTTTGTGATGTCTCCTTCTGCCTTTCCTGCAGCTACTCTCTCTAGAGACACAAGAAGTGCTAGTGCGAACATGATCACTGCTAATACTGCTGCAGCTAGTGTTGTGATAGGTATGATTTCCATAAACTCCTTTGTTACATCGGCATAGCTTCGTATACGCGAACTGTGCCATTTTCCATTTCAAGTATTGGACAATCTGATGCTATTTTCGTTGCTTCTTCCATATTCTGGGCATTAATTATCGTATAGCCTGTAGCTGGCCACATGTCTTTTGGAATGACCTCTGCTCCTTTACTTGTCACTGCAGTCCCATCAGGTCCAAATGGATTTCCACCATCAACCGTCTTCTCTTTAAAAATCTCAAACCACGCCATCCATTTGTCCATTACCACTTTCATCTCCTCAGGTGGTGTGTTTTCCATGTCTGCACCGCCATAGTATACAAATACGTATTTTTTCATTTTTTTACTTTACAAATTATCTTTTTCTTGGAGGACTTTTACATAATTATCTAGTGACTCCTGATTGCTACCCCAGTATGTGTGAAACTGTGCAAGCCATGCATTGCCTGCGCTCAGACCATTTCTCTTCAAGGCAAGAAAGTTACATCGACCGACTTTCTTCCTCTGGATAAGGTTGGCCTTCTCAAGAATCTTCACATGCTTGTGCATTGCAGGGAGTGACAGCCCTCTTTCTTCAGCTAACAATGTAATTGTCATAGGTTGCATACTTAACCTGTATATCATTGCGCGCCTGTGACTATGCGACAATGCACTATATACTTCATCAAGTTTTTTTTCCTCAGCATTTTTCATAGTTAACCTTTGAGTTAACTATATATGTTTAATATCATTCCGTCAATAAAGATTTTTTCTACCCTTCAAATCTGCACAAGTACTTAGTGGTATAGATTGCCAGTTTCAAGAACCCTTCGGGACAAGCTCAGCCGCCTGTAGGGAGACAGGAAATGACATACTTCGAATCTGATGCATTTATTGCTTATTCTAGCGGTATTGTTTTCTTACCTACCATTAGACTGTTGCACTTACAACGAAAGAGCACGATCACAGGTATCCTTATTAGGACTTACGCACTTGGTGTACTTTGTCGTTAAAATCTACGTTTTTCACTCACCATAGGTAGACTATGGCTCGTGCAAAGCCTTGATTTTGCCTAAAATTACACTCAAGTGCGTAAGTCCTACTTATGGTGCGTTTTACTAATGTATTGTAGTTAGTTTTCTTCTTTTGGCGCTGTCACAAATTCGTCTTTTTCCTCTTTCATTTCTGAAATTTCTTTAGATTCACTTATTTCTTTTTTGTTGTTTTCGCTGCCCTGTGATTTACTTTCTGTTTTCAGTTCATTTTTCTGTGTTTGATCCTGCTGCTTGTCTTTTGCGTCTTGCTCTGTGTTCTTTTCTATTGTTACTACCTTATTTTCATCTTCTG